>JALWFJ010000132.1 GCA_027036495.1 Thermoproteales archaeon | reverse complement strand
CAGTCTTAATTACTACTATCTCACGGTCTATGTCTACTGACCTATCCAGCATATTCTCCAGTCTCAGCTTAAGAGTCTGTAGATTTGATGCATGAAAAGTCGTTACTCCTCCATGACCAGTGGTGACTGCATCAAGCCATGCTCTGACTTCCTCTCTAGTTCTAACCTCGTTGACTATTATGTAGTCAACGCCCATTCTTAGAGCATGTGCAATAAGCAAGTCCTTAGTTATTGGCTGTATTCCAAGTCCATACGATCTTCTCTCAAAGAGCTTCACAACGTTGTGACCTGGTAGGCATATCTCGTCTACGTCCATTATCAAGACCTTGCTCATGTCTGGACAAGAGTTGAACGTTATTGCGCTTGCTAAGCTCGTCTTTCCACTGCCCATGGGCCCAATGATCAGTATGGGAACTTTCAAGTCGAATAGAAGCCATAGTAGCGCAGCCTGGTTTATAGATAGTGAGTCGAGCTGTATTAGTCTAGACAGTGTCCAAGGAGTCCTGGGGAGAATTCTTGCATGAACGTACGGTGTTGAGACTGGCTCAATGGACGTAGTGAATCTAACCCTTAGTTCTCTATCGGTCGTTGAGAGAAGAGGCATATACGACGTTATTGGACTACGAGCACGTTCGGAGACTCTCCGCACAACAAATCTCACAAACTTTTCCTGGTCAAAGTCTAGACGGAGCGTGCCTCTCCTAAATGGGGATCTAGACTTGACATCATGCGACGGGAACTCTACCTTAACATCAGTCAATCCGTAAGCTACGTGCATTGCCCTCACACCTCCCACACTGACATAGACGTCGGTTACTTCGTCGGTAAGAAGCAGAGGAGTTAGCGAACCATAGAACCTGGACCAGCGCAGAAATACTGCCTCTGCAAGCTCAGTCTCAACATTGATGCCTAGATCCTTGCAAGCCTTCTCGACGGCCTTTCTCACTGTTAAGCCTCGAGAGACAATAAGAGACTGAACGTACTCTGGATCAAGAGCAGACAAGCAGGAAGGAACATCATCAACAATGAACGTTACATAACTATCATGAATTTTCCTAATCTCAATGAGCGACTTAATACCACAGAAGAGCACCTCTCTAGCACTAATTAAACTTCCAACCCTGCAAGGAAGAGCTACATGCATACTTAATAGTAGGTAGAGAGAACATTACCATTAAAGTAGTAACTAATGGGTGCAGTACAGCATTCAAATAATTGAACAATAAGGGTGTACCCAGTAAAATGAGATAAGGTGCATAACTAGCAATACAATACCTAAAACTAAATAAACCAGACCCAATTTTATTCGATAGACATGAATAGAAGTAATATCCTAAGAATACAATTAGCACCAAGAACATACAACCCTAGTATGATCATGCCGGAGAACCTATGGAGAGCAATCTATGAAAGCACAACCTTAACAATAAAAGGTATAATAAGCACAGGGTGGAGATTCAAAGATAGGAAAGAAGCTGCCGTGCTTAAAGAGCTATTCTTTGACCATGATAACAACAAACTTCATGATATTCTATGCTTAGCAAATGTGAAGAATAAGAAGAGAACACATGTAAAGTTTGTAGGTAGAGAAAGCGACATAGCATCAAGGATATATGAGGAGCACCTCAGACTAAATACAACAATAAGCAACTATTTACTTTACCTACTCATTCAAGGATTATATCTCTATAACTTGACAGAATGTTCCCAGCAAAGCAACAAGACAGAGCTAGATCGCTGCATATGCTGCCTCATATCACTACTGCGTGATGCCATATCTAACAGGCTTCTCTTTGAAAGAGATAGTTTCTATAAAAGAATCGTCAAGGTAATACATGATACAGTAGGTATATCAAGCTCTAGTTACGAAGAATTACCTCTAAACTTAAACAAGGACGTAGACATAGTAACATTATCGAACAGTATAGTAAGATCCATGTTTTTGTTAAAAGTTGATCTAAAAGATAGCAGAATGTTTAAGACAACATTCTAGATCGAGGGTATGGTCTATAACAGCACCATAACAAGTACAATAATAAACAATCTTGTATCACCATTCCTAAAGACAGCTATGGATATAGTATCAATACTTGGGGGCTTATCACTATGGATCCTTCTAATTATAGGAGTCTTTAAGGTAATTGAGTCAAAGATAGGACCGACAGGATGGGTTAGGGCATCAGCGCTTACTGGCCTAGTGGAGCATCTGAAGTGGTTCCTAGTAGGCATCTCGCTCCTTTACATAACAGTATACGTAATAACATATATGATGAACATAGTGGGCTACCACGTAAACTCGTTAGATCTAGCTACAAAAATAATAATAAACATGTTCTTTAAGCCATTTATACTAATATCGAAATATGTATTGTCATCAGGTACAAGTTAGCTTAATACTAACAGAACTAATAACAGTACTTCTAATTGACATATTCTTAATAAATAAACGCAGAGTTAGTGCTATAAGAGTAGCACAGTACATAATTTGTACAACTATAATACTCTTACTTACTGCATCAAGTTACACTATAGTTAAGGATTCATGCTTACTTGAGACAAATATAGATAAGCTTATTAGCAATACTAAGTGTTTCTTAGAGATAATTTCTGGAATATTAATCACATATGCAATAGTGAATTTTATACTATCAGTAGTGCTAGGAATATTCGAAATAGCAAAAAGAACGGTGAATGTATTACTATTATCTGGACTTGGAGTTTATGTAAAAACTTTAGATCCAGTATCCTATATCTTGCTAGAGCTAGTATATTTATTACAGAAGGTATTTCTAATCCTTATAACGATAAGAGATATAGCAGTTCTAGGAAAGTCCTACTGTAAGATACTGCCGGCGTCTCTGTTGCTTATACCTAGAAGAACAAGAAGCATAGGATTAGCAGCAGTACTTATGCTAATAGGATTAACGTTACTAATACCTGCACTCTATAATACATTAACTCAATATGAAAATGTTATGTTGAATAAACTTAAGCTAGGTAAACTAAGAAGATCATTACAGCAAATTAATAGCTCCTTAACTCGTGCTAAGCCTATAGAGGACATATTCAAAAGTCATAAAATCATAAGAACAGTATGTTCGGATTCAGATACAATACTAATCTCTAGTGATAAGACATATGCCGTATACATACCAAGAGGCTGCGTAAAGACCATAGTTCCAAACAAGATGCTAAGTGTATACATACTATACAAGAAAGTCCTTGATAACCTTAGAGTGGAGAATAAGAGCACTCTACATATAGAGACAAGAATTAGAGATATAACATACAGAGGAGCCATCATAGGCTATCTCAGATGTGATAAGTGTATCAATATTAGTCAATATGGACAACAAATTCTAATAAAGATAAATAATGAATCAAAAATAGAGCTTATTGCCACCTCATTAAAGATTTCGTATCCTGAAACTGTGTGTAACATCAGAACTAGGATAAAGAGAACAAGTGAATCAATATTATCTTTATTTTGTCGTATGTATCTTTACTATAGAGAAATAGGGAGGTACATTAATAAGAGTTCAATATTTATAGAATACTCTTACAAAATGTGTAAGTACTCTAAGGCATACAAGGACTATTACATAGATATACACTGTAATGATAACAAAAGCAACATAATAATTATCACACTAAGTACTGTTAATACAATTCCGTCGCTAAGTATATTTAATATAAACTTTTCACCTCCATATATAGAACAAATAGATAAGTTAATAGCTAACTATATCAAGAATAATGTGACCGAGAAACTAGATTTCTTCTTATACAACGTTAGAAATAATGATCTATCTCTTGTAGGGTCTCTCTTCAAAATAATTATATCAGCCATATCTATATGCGCAATTAGCAGTATACTATTAAGTTTTCTATTAAGCTCCGATCTACCGCTGACATATATGTTGTCCTCACTGAGAGAGATCTTGTTTGACTTAACTGCTATACAGATTAGCAGAGCCTCTAGGAGAATTCTCAAGCTAGAATCCATATTGAGAGAAGACTACGTTCTGCATAGAAAATTGTTGAGAAAAATATCAAGCCTTATGTATAAGTCTCTAGAAGAGAAGATACCTAGTAAAGTGCTTAGACGTATAGCATCAGAATCTTCGTCGCTATACGTAAAGTCTGTTAATGTTGAGCACATAGTTAGGAAGTTGAATTTCTTCTCAGAGCCTCTTGCGACAGTATTGTGGGGAATAGCTGAGAATTTATCACATATTGAGCGTAGAGAGTTAAGTGAAGTTGTACGTAAGTTTCCGGTAGTCTTATTTAGAGATGGAAAATTTGATGTAAAAGACATTATAACGCTAAGTATATTATTGAGACTTACCCCCATGGAGATCTTATCGTTATCGCTAAACAGGTACGTTCTTCGTTTAACTGTACTTAGGGTTATTAATAGAGAGAAGGGTTATAGCAGAAAGCTTCTGTTAGATATACTTAGCTACTCTAACAGTATTCAGGATAGGTACGTATTCAGAGATTATGTTAAGTTGTTATCGGTTATCGTTAGACGTGCTGCTCTAAGGAATAAGACTGTCACTGGCAGAGCTGTTATTGAACTACTTGATAGAAGTATAACTAAGAGATCTTTTGACGATAAGTACTTGATGCTATTATATAGGTATGTTCCTGTAGATCTGATGAGAAAGTTTCTTATTGAATATAGAAGGACTGTTCTTAGGTATATAGATAACGAATTTGAGAGGAATATTGAACTTATTAAAGTTAATACACTCTTAAGGCTCTTGAGATCTTGAGATAGGTGGGATAGAGAGGAATCTTTCTCTGTAGCTAAGATTTGCGAGCGTGCATTTCTCATTCTCTAGGATTTTTAGGCATCTCTGTATTGAATATCTAGCGGTGATGAGTCTTCAGCCGGATGACTCTGTGGGATGATTAGTAATCGTCTAGTGCTGACTCTATACGCGTATCACTATGTTCAGTTTGTCCATTATTTCTCTGTATCTTGCACGTACCGTTACATCGCTTATGTTTGCTGCCTCTGCAACTTCTCTTTGTTTCTTCTTTACGTTTATGAGTATCAGAACTATGTATATTGATGCTGCCACTATACTGTATATGCTTCTGCCGTTCGTGAGATGAGCCTCTCTGCACTTCCTTACTAAGTCTAATACTAGCTTTAACGTTGTTAGCTTTATGCTCTCATTTTCGGGTATGTTAAGGTTACTTAGTACTCTATGTGCATATGCCTTGATCTCGTTCTCATTTATTACAGGTTGCGTAATTATGTTTGGACAAGCTTTGATTAACAGTTGTTTGACTGTGTTTATTAGTTTTCCGAATCTTCTTCTATTGATTTTGATTTCTTCAAGCATTTCTTTAAATCTGAATGTTATTCCATGTTTTCTACATGCTATGTATAGTAATGCTATTGCTAGCTCTTTTAGCCTGAATACTCTCCTATCTAGAACCTTCAGAAGCATTCGGTACATGTACACTACCTCGTCGACAAGTATGGGATGCAGGCCGTATCTCTGTACTATATTCTTGACATACTTCTCGAGACTTATTATGTTTCTCTCCTGAGTACCTAACTTCAGTCTCATCTGTATCTTGCTTAGACGAGCAATAACTGTCCTCATCCTTGGAGACGCCTCACTTGGTCTGAGCTCATCTTGTCCCAGATCAAGCTGTGGTGCTTTTCTCCAGTCAACCTTCTTTACTCTCTCTTTGTCAAATATGTCCTCAGGAGAGAATACTCTATACTCAGGATGCTCAGAGTCTACTACATGGTCTACTATGACTGAGCCGCAGAGTGGACATATGACTTCTCCTCTCTTGTAGTCTACTACAAGTTTCTCGCATCCACAGTAGGGACATCTCTGTATGTCGTCTAGAGACTCTACTCTTCTTTTCCTAGCGTGAATCTTGCTCTTGAGCAGCTCAAGCTTATCCATGACAGCTGCGGAGTCAGAGTTATCGGTGTTAACGTTCTCTAGTCTAAGTTCTGCTGCGTCTCTCATGACGCCCTCAGCGTCTTCTTCTCTGTCTGCTTCTTGCTCTTTCTATATCTATAGCTCTCACGTATACGGACTTGCCACTAAACTGCTGTGGATTCTCTATAACTGTCTTCTCAGGCTTCACTAGCCCAAAAGGCTGTTTCACTGGTCCAATGATGTCGTAAAGTACTCCAAGCTTACGTAGTGAGTAGTCATACACTGTTATGTAGAGAGGGGGAAGAGTCGAGGACGTCAGCTTTATCACGAGCTTCTTATCATGTGACAGGTGCAAGACTTCCCCAATCTTCTTCAGAAGTGTTGACATTCAGTTTACTGGTAAGGACTCTCTTTAAATAGCTGTTTACAGTGGACGTCTACGTGATACTCCTGTCAAGATGTAGCCTCATCTAGATAAGCGAAGATATCTTTATTAGGAGGGGGTAGTCAACCACACGACTAAAACCATGGTAAAGCTACTCAGCTACTATCAGGGCAATGACTTGAAGAAGCCAAGCGGCGGGTACAGACCAAGACCGTACAAGGTTAAGAGAAAATGTCTGGGAGGTGGCCCACCAACAATGACTAGGATAGGGACAGCTAACAGAATAAAGATAACGAGAGACTATGGAGGTACAAGGAAGATTAGGCTCCTTGAGGCATCGATAGCCAACATCTATGTGCCCGATGAGAGGAGGTACGTTAAGGCAAGGATACTCAGAGTACTAGAGACCCCCTCAAATCCTGAGCTAGCAAGGAGAGGAATCATAGTCAAAGGAACGCTAATAGAGACTGAGGTAGGCAAGGCCATCGTCACGTCAAGACCTGGACAGGATGGCGTAATAAACGCAGTGCTCCTGGAAAGGAGGAGAAAATAGCATAGCTCGAGCTGCTCGACGAGATACCTCGAAGATAAGCACTAGGGAACTTTAAGGGCCTACATATGACGAGAGGCTAGACTAGGAGAGAATGGTCAGAAGAAGAAAGAAGAGCATAATACTCTGGACGGTATTCTTTGACTCGTCGAGAACTAGAGGCGAAGGTAGAAAACTACCAAGAAGTCTATGTGTTAAGAGTCCCACAATTGAGGAGCTTGAGGAGGCTGTCAAGATGCTAGGTTTCGATTACGAAGTTAACAGAGAGGGCAGGTACCCGAGAATCTGGTACCTTGATTCTCCCCAGGGCTACGTCAAGATATATAAAGATCCTAACCTGAATACTACAAGAACAAAGCTTCTCAGAATGATAGCAGAAAAGTTGAAGGAGATCAGATTAAGGAAAACAAGACAGTAGTTCACACTGAGGCACCATGTTCACTGTGTTCTTCGTAGGTACGGCTGGAAGCGGTAAGACAACGCTTGTGAGCACATTCAGTGAGTGGCTTGAGAGAGAAGGCTATGACGTGGCTATAGTCAATCTTGACCCAGCAGTAGACTATCTTCCCTATGTTGCTGACATTGATGTAAGAGATCTCGTGTCTGCGAGAAAGCTAGCGAGAAAGTACAAGCTTGGACCAAATGCATCAATACTTGCGGCAGTGGACTCGCTGATAGCACACGCAGACAAGATACGGGAAATGATTCTATCACTCGGAGCAACATACATACTCATAGACACTCCAGGACAGATGGAGATCTTTGCCTTCAGAGGAAGCGGACCCATGCTCATCTCGAGACTGAGCATGGAGCGAGGAGCAATAGTGTTCGTCATAGATGGAGTCTATGCAAAGTCACCAACAGGCTTTGTGTCATCAATACTTCTATCACTCTCAGTCCAGTTCAGATTCAGTAAACCACAAGTAAACGCGCTAAACAAGATAGACCTGCTAGAACCAGAGGCGGTAGAGCGAATAACTGCATGGTATGAGGAGCCAGAAGACCTAATGAACGCACTTCGTCTAGAGAGTACACTGACATCAAAGCTAGAGATAATGTTAAGCGAAAAGATAACAGAAGTTATAGCATCAATGGGACTAACTACTAGGCTCATACCTGTATCAGCAAAGACCGGCCAGGGACTAGACGAGCTCTATAGAGTTCTTCACCAGGTATACATTGGAGGACAAGATTACGACTATGTAGAGTAAGGAAAAGCATACAACAAGGCACAATAATAATAATTTCGAAGAGAAAACATGCAGCGAAAATGCATATTTCTACAGTCAACAAGAGATGGAGAGAGGTGCATATTCTTGCCACCAGAGGAGTGGCGAGTAAGGAAAGACAAATTGATTCAGTACTGTAACAAGGGAGGAAGAAACTGTCCAATACTGGCACAATACTATGCTCTTACAAAGTCCTCAGAGAGGTAGAATGTTAGGTCTCCCGGGACAAATATCTCAATAGTACTATCAGCCTCGAAGTATCGTCTAATTACCTCCTTAACAAGGCTTAGATCTTTTGTAACGATCCTTCTTATGATTATGTGAAGAGGAAGCTTAAATATCCCAAGCTTACTTATAACCATGTTCAATGCATATACTATGAACTCAACATCGCCGCTAAGTTTTGGAAACTCAACTAATATCTTTGGGTAATCTCGAATAAACCCAGCTCTAGCAAGATCAAGATCCTCGTTCCTGAATATTGAACTAATTTTCACTATGTCAGTGTCGGTTATCTTATCAACTCGATAGCAGGGAGCATTACTAGCTGCATGTATACACGGAACGACTCTTAAGCTTGAGTCTATCTCTATAGTCCCGATAACAAGAGCAATCTTGGCCTCTATTGTTCTGAGCAGAGTTTCCTCTCTGCTCTCTAGGTAACGCATGCTTGATCTCAAGCCAGAGATTGCGTGACGTTCCCTGGATCGTTTTCTCTTCGATTTCTCAAGTCTGTAGATCTTGTCGAGAACGCTTCTCTTTACCTGTAACGTCAATATGTAACTATTTAGTAGTCTCTTTACCTCCTCGAGAACCTCGCCAGCATTACTGTTACTCATGGCTTGCTCTTGGAGAGAAGGAGCTATTCAGAACCTTCCAAGAGCTCAAACAGCTTTGAGGACCTTTCTAGAGAGATCTTCCTAATATTGATCTTCTCGCTAGCTATTGGGACAAGTCTTGCGTGCTCAAACTTGGCTCTTGACGATATTGGGGCTGTAGCGTCTATGCCTATCTTCACCGTTAGACCTGTAGCTTGATCTATGGATGATGGATCTAGCGTAGAGCCACGAACATACTTTATCACGATAAGGTCCTTGTCTCCTCTGAACCGTGTCGCTATGGCCCACTCAACTTTCTCCGGATCATCTACATCTATGTCTGAGTCAACAACAACAACGTGCTTAAGAGAGGGATGAGCAGCAAAGGCTGCCAATATCGCGTTCTTTGGATCTCCATCAGTCTGTTTTCTTATAGCTATGACAGCATGAAGCCAGGATCCACCTCCTGGAGTCAGTCTCACAGCCGTGACCTCTGGTACAACATTGCTGACATAGCTCCATATCTTAGCCTCTTTCTCTATGCTCATAAGCAGTCTATGTTCACTCAAGGCTGGAACTATGTAGTACATGAAGTATCTGTTAACATCCGACCTCAGGTAGACTCTACTAACCTTAAGTACAGGTTCAAACCTAGCATCATCATATAACCCGAGAACATCTACGTAAGGTCCCTCAACACTTCTCTCCCTGCAAGATATCTCACCAACAAGCACTATGTCAGCATCAAGGAGAACAGGAACATCGTACTTCTCGTCAAAGTACACTCTAGGTCTAACACCAGATAGATAGTATATCATGCAGAGCTCTGATGTACCAAAAGGTGGCGAAGATGCAGCTGCAATATGGACAATAGGGCTAACTCCCAGATAGATAGCAACGGGAGCTCCCTCAGATCCTTCTGAGCAGAATCTTCTCCAGAGAGCAAATAGATGTCGAGGTACAATCCTTACTACGAGCTTATCTCTATCAATTATAGAAATTCTATGTATAGACAGGTTTATGAAGCCAGATCTGTCCTTAATAGCAATTACTCCGGAAGTTATGTACGGTCTGGACTCAAGCTCATAGAATAGCGCAAAAGGTAGCTCACGGAGATCAAAGTCCTCTAATATCTTGTAACGATCCGGACTTGATACAGTGTCAAAACTAATACTATCAGAAGCCTTAGTCTCTGCATAGAGTATCTTTCTATATAATTCAACATCTGAAGACACATTTAATATTGATCTAATCTTTTCACGCGTATTTACAATGTTAGAGATACCTACATATTTATCATAGTCCTTCAGTCTCGGAAATAGTAGAATATCACTTGATTTATCGTATTTACTTACAATACTCGCAAGTTCAAATCTAGGAGAAATCTCACTCTTCACTACAGATACCGGAAATGATCTTCCTATAATCTCAATACATTCACGTATGTCGAGACTCTTGAATGAAGAACTCATGGATCCTTCTGGTAGTCTTACCTCAAGCTTTAACCTTGTTTGGCTTATCTAATGTTAGCTTGGAGTTAATGCTACTGAGACTTAGGCTGAGCTCTTCTGGATCTTGCACTGGACTTTGCTTGTGCTGGTGCAGCTGGTTTCTCTGGTGCCTGAACTTCAAATATGGTGTACCCGCATTTTCCACAGTGCCAACGTGGAACTGGAACCTTGTGATGTGCCATCACGCTTCCACATCTTGGACAGAATCTTCTAAGGAACCTTATTGTGCCACTGTTATAGTCTACTTCATACCACGTATGAGCGCGAGCTTTTACTTGCTTGGTCATGCTTGGTCTTGAGCCATGGATCTCTGTTTTAAAGATTTAGTTTGCTAGGTACCGAACTTGCTCCTCGGGAAGGGGCTAGTCCTCCTCGGTCTCCCTCTCTGCCTCATAGAGGTTCTCTAGGAGCTGCTTATGGTAGTCCTCTAGAAGCTCTCTCTCTTCAGCACTCATAGCTTTCTCAGACTCCTTCCACACAGCTACTCCAGTCTTCTTCTCCTCAGTGATTACTCTAGTAGACACGTAGCTGCTTCTCGTCTTGTCTGTCACCTCCTCCTCATATCCGCATCTTGGACAACGTAGATACTGCTTGTCGTTTCTCTTCGTGGGCACTAACATTGCTCTACATCTTGGACAGAACCTCATCCGACCACTCAGTGCGCACTCACGCATTATTCACTTATAAAGGTTTTTCATGGACATATCTCGCTACTTAGGATGTTAAGAAGTTCTATATGATGATGATCTTTCAACATTGAAAAGAGCGGGACCCTACTTTTTAAGTGTGGTTGACTGCGCCTCTAGAACTCTTCCTCCCACTCCTCTTCAAACTCCTCCCACTCCTCCTCTTCCTCCTCAAACAGCTCTTCCTCTAGGTATCTGTTCAGGTAGAACATCATATTGTTGTAGCGATTTAACATGAAATTCTTTAAAACATTACCGATTAAGACACAGTGCAATGTTTAACTTGGTGGTATCTACCGGAAGAAGGAAAGAGGGACTCTGCGTAGAGGAGCTTAGATATGTTGCCGACTTAGTAGGATACACTATTGAGAACACGTGGTACACAGGGTTTGATGGCCTAGTAACCGCAAAGGTCAACGGAGACCCCATAGAGTTCTGCAGAAAAGTTAAGGAGCTTGTACTCTCACAACAGTATATTCCTAGATTCATACTGAAGATAGTTCCCATACTCAAGGTAGTAAACACTGACCTTAAGGAGATAAAGGAGAACGCCGTGGAGCTTGCTCACAACATGATAAAGGACAACGAGACCTACAGGATAGACGTCAGAAAGAGAGGAGTCCAGTTTCACAGAATGGACGTGATAGAGCCAATAGCTAAACAGATAAGAAGAAAAGTGAGACTCGAGAACCCTGACAAGATTCTCCACATAGAGATATTCCCCTCAAAGACGGGACTAGCAGTGTTCAGAGAGGAAGATGTGTTCTCTCTACTCAAGATAACCACATTTACTCAGACCTCCTGATTAGCATGCTAGCTATGGTCTCCATAAAATCTAGACTCAGATTCGAATCTTCCCCCACATTACAGCTAGGAGGACTTTCGTAAGAAAACCTGAAACATCGAACACACTGGACAAGATCACATTTAGAAGCATCACTACACAGCTTGTTCAGTACTCCTAGATGGTGGTTAAGAAGATCTTGGTTGGGGCATTCTCTACAGAATGTTAGAACAAGCACTCTCTGAGAGGAGTCGCGTACTGAGATAGTCTCTACTGCCTCTCTAATCCTGTCAGTACAGGCCATGTAGCACAAGACGTCAAGCTCTACCTTCCTCGCTATCTTGAGACCAGCAAGGCTACCTCTAACTGCAAGATAGACTGAGTACACTATCTGATACAGGGACAGAACTCTTTTCTCGGAGACAACTACCGAGTATATATCATCTCTTGAACATTCCGATAGTACTCTATCAACGACGTCTCTACTCAGTGGTGGATCAGCATAGACTACCGTGAAGATGAGCTTAATCTTGCCAACATCACTGTCTACGGTTACCACGTTCATTGCGTGCTTATATAGCAGTGGCTAGACTTTGAGTACTTGGTGATGAGCGGGTTTCCCCAGAACAGGTGACGAGCTTGCGTTCAAGCTGACTCTCTAGCTCTCTCATTGAGATACTCTCCAAGTCTCTTTATGGCCTCTCTTATCCTCTCAGGAGTCTCACGAGCAAAACAGAGCCGTACGTGTCCTTTACCTGCATCCCCGAACGCTGAACCTGGAACCATCGATACATGCTTCTCCTGTAACACTGATCTGCAGAGCTCTTCCTCGCTTGTTCCTATCCTTTCTAGATATGTTCTCAAGTCAACGAACATAAAGAGACCTGCACGTGGCTTGAATACCCGAGCATCTGGAAGGTACTCTCTAACTGCGGCATACATGCAGTCTCTTCTGTGTCTATATATGGGCACAACCTTGCTTAGGTACTCCTTCTTATACTTAGTAACGTACAGATACGCTGCGTACTGAGCTACAGTTGGCGGATTCAGGTTTATGTGCTGCAACACCCTGATGAAGTTCCTTATGAAGTCTGCTTGTGCTACAACGTAGCCAAGCCTCCATCCCGGCATAGCTGCTCCCTTGGAGAACGTGTTAAGCGCAACTACTCGATCCAGGTTGTACTTAACCGCATATACATGTGTACCCTCATAGTACAGCTCTCGATAAGCCTCATCATATATCACGTAGAAGTCATAGTCCTGTGCTAGGTCCAGAATGAGTCTCACCGTGTCCTCATCCGATACTCGTCCAGTCGGGTTGTCTGGATTCACAAACACGAAGATCTTTGTACGTCTAGACACTACGGACTTTATGAGCTCTGGATCAGGATTAAACTCCCTCTCTATGCTTACAGGTACGAGCTTAACATGGGCTTCAAGAAACTCGGCAACTGGCCTATAGAGAAGATACTCTGGGTCGAATAGCACGACCTCGTCACCTTTCTCAAGCAGGACTATCATTGACGCTAGTATGGCCTCGCTAGATCCAGCACAGAGAGATACGTTCTCGATTCCTAGGCTGGTACCTGCATCACGAGAGTAGTCCTCAATGACTGCTTGCCGAACGTGCTCAAGCCCGGAGGCTGGAGTGTACCTGAAGTACTTGTGAGGATCCTTGAGAAGGTCTTGACAGAGCTCCTCTACAAGCTCTCTTGCTGGAGGGAGCCCTGGCTCTCCAACATGGAGTTCATACACGTCAACGCCTCTTCGCTTAAGCTGTGCTACTTCAGAGACTATCTGCCTTATCCTAGAGCCAGGAAGCTTAAGTGACCGAGAGCTTGGCTGAAATGGCACGGTCTAGCAGTCGTAGTATTGACTAAAATGCTATATGCCTCAAGACCTTAGAGTAATAGAGATTAGTGTTTTCCTAACGTATGCAGTCTTGATGTACGCTCTCCAGCTAGCACTAGTTGGACTCATGTACATAGGGTTCCTAGTGTGTGTAATAGGTACAGGAGCCAGACTAGGAAAACTTGCAAGAGCACCAATACAGCTTAGATGGGAGCTATACCCTGTGCCACACGAGAAGGGCTATGATGCTGTAAGGGACGAGGTTCCTCCACTGAGAGGCTCAGGGTTTAGACAGTTCTACCATGGAGGCCTCGCCGAGGAACTCAAAGAGATGCTTAAGGAGATGATCTTCCTGTACAGGGTCTGGTCACAGAAGAGAAGAATCTGGTTCTTCTCGTTTGCGCTACATGATGGCATATATCTGGTGCTTATATGGTTCGCACTGCTCTTTGCGTCATCGATAACACACCTAGCCGGTCTCAAGATGTTTCCCACAGTTGCTCCACATCCCTGGTGCTGGCTTCTTGAGTGGCTGACAGTGCTGTCAGCAACAGTGGGCGCGCTTGCGATTGCTACTGGGTGTATTGGTCTCTTCATATGGAGAATAGTAGACAAGGGGATGAGACAGTACGCAACGATAGAGTACTACTTTAACCTTGTGTTCATGGCGGCAATTGCGATAATTGGATTAATACCAGTAGTGAAGGCAGCACTTGACTACATTCTAGCTAATGGCTTCAATGTTCCTGGACTCATAGACTACGTATACGTGAAGGTGTTTGCTCCAGCTGTTGCAGAGATGACCTACCTGATAACTTTCGGCACAGTCAACACGCTGAAGTATGTGTCTTGGGGAAGCTTGACTCCAGTAGTGGGGGCTGACCAGGTGCTGTTCTTTCTGTTCCTGATATACTACCCCTTCACGAGGCTTGTTCACGGGCCAGCCAAGTACGTGACTTACCACATGATAAACTGGGATGACAAACCGTACCTTGAGGGACCACTTCACTATAGCTACTGGGGAACATTTAAAATAAAGGAGAGGTAGGGTAACGCTGAGATATAGGCTCGACAGGTGACCTAGCATGTCATCAGTTCTTCCCGGAGCAAGGAGGAAGGGACAGCTAGGTATAGGAATATTCACGGAGGACGAGTACCTTAAGTACAAGGAGAAGGTGCCTCCAACCTTGAAGGACGTAGATCTGTCACTAGATGGGTACTCAGCCCTAGGTCTTCCAGAGAACGTACCTCCAGAGAAGGAGAAGGAGTGGGTTGACAAGTTTCTTAGTGGACTCAAGAAGCTCCTTGACCCTGAGGCTAACTGGACCTTCTACAGAGTCTTCAAGGCTGTCTGGGACTACTGTGCAAGGTGTCACAACTGCTCAGAGGCTTGTCCAGTGTATCTTGCAAGTGGAAGAAAGGAGATATACAGGCCAACCTACAGGTTAGAAGTACTTCAGAGAATATACAGGAGATACTTCAAGTGGTACGGCAAGATTCCGCTCCTCAGGAGGCTCTTCAATGCCGACATCGAGCTCAACGCGAGGATAATCAAGCAGCTGGCAGAGCTCTCATACAGGTGTACGCAGTGTAGAAGATGTGCACTATACTGTCCACTAGGGCTAGATCAGGGACTTGTTGACCGTGAGATCAGAAAGCTCCTCAGTCAGGAACTAGGCATCCACGCAAAGGAGCTACATGAGTTGGGAACTGAGCAGCAGCTACGTGTTGGATCCTCAACAGGAATGACCCCCAAGGCGTTTCTCAAGATAGTCAAGTTCCTCGAGGAGATGATCAGAGAGAAGACTGGGCTCAACATAAAGATACCCGTTGACGAGAAAGGAGCAGACTATCTTCTGATACACAATGCGGGTGAGTACCTGTCATGGCCCGAGAACCCAGCGGCCTTCGCAATACTTTTTGAGCTTGCGGGAGTAAGCTACACGCTGTCAAGTGAGCCGGTAGGGTATGATGCGGTCAACTATGGAGTGTGGTACAACGACATACAGTTAGTGAAGGTAGCAAAGAGACACTTTGAGATAGCGCGTAAGCTAGAAGTTAAGGCACTGCTGATAGGGGAGTGTGGACATGCATGGAAAGCCGTAGTGACTGCAGAGAGAGCTCTGCCAAAGGAGGAGAGAGTACCCTTTACTGATGTGCTCATAGTGATGGACGACATACTACGTAGAAAGAAGCTAAACATAGACCCAGAGAGAAACAAGTTTCCAGTAACCTATCACGATCCTTGCAACAAGGCTAGAAAGGGAGGAATGGTTGATGAGCCTAGGAGGGTACTCACGAAGGTTGTACCTGAGGAGTATATCTGCTGGATGAAGCCTGACGGGTTCTATAACTACTGTTGTGGTGGCGGTAGCGGCTTTGCGATAATGCACCCATACAACTTCGATGAGTGGAAGATGCGAATAAGCAGCTACTACAAGCTGAGACAGATACTTGAGGCATTTCGAGACTGGCTCTACAAGGACATACCAAAGTACATAGCTGTACCATGCAGCAACTGCAAGGGAGAGTTTAGAGATCTCATAGCGTACTATGGGCTATGGGACAAGTACAAGATAACATATGGAGGACTAGTTGAGTTGTTAGTTAACGCAATAGTGGACATTCCTCCATTTCTGGAGCTAGAGTTCCACTAAGCTAGGTAGTCCCCCCTTAAACATAGGTCCCTCTATCTTCGTCTATTAACGAAGACATCCTTAGGTGATAGTCTTTAAAGAGCTCACCGAGAAGTTCTCCACGGCCATGACTGCTCAGCTCTCAGATAGCGACATTGTAATTGTGGGCTTTGTCAGAACTCCAATAGGAAGATTTGGCGGTGCATTTAGAAACGTGAAGCCTCAGTACCTAGCTGCCGAGTGTATAAGACTACTTCTAGAGAGAGCAAAAGTCGAGGAAAAGCTAGTGGATGAGGTGATAGTGGGATCTGCTCTTCAGGGGGGCTTTGGACAGAACATTGCTAGGCAAGCTGCTCTTCTTGCTGGACTGCCAGTGTCTGTGGGTGCCTACACCGTGAACAGAGTATGCTCATCTGGTATGCAGGCAGTCTTCGAGGCTTACAGACAGCTCAGGGTCGGTGATGCCAAACTTATAGTTGCTGGAGGAGTAGAGTCAATGAGTACATGTCCGCTAGCTGTCTCGCATGAGGTTAGGTGGGGAATAAGGCACTGCGTCGTGAGGAAGTTTGAGCTAATTGACTTGATGGTTCATGATGGGCTGCTTGATCCAGTGACCTACATGCTCATGGGTGAAGAGGCAGATAAGGTTGCAAGACTCCATAACGTGCCTAGAGACCTGCTTGACTGGATAGCATATCAGAGCCACATACGTGCCTGGACAGCAACACAGCGTAAGCTGTACATCGACCTAGAGCCAATAGACACCAAGATCAACGGAGAGAAGGTACATCTAGAACATGATGAGGGAATAAGGCCAGATACCTCACTAGAGAAGCTATCTAAGCTTGGACCAGTGTTTACTCCCGAGGGACCACACACAGCAGGAAATTCCTCACAGCTCAGTGATGGAGCAGCAATGCTGTTGCTGACAACAGTAAAGTACGCGAGAGAGCTTGGACTTAGACCAGTAGCTAGGATAGTTGGCTATACTTGGGTAGCAACAGAGACTTGGAAATTCGTCGAGGCACCAGTACAGGTAATACAGAGACTACTAACGAAGCTAAACTGGACAGTGCAGGATGTAGATGTCTTCGAGGTTAATGAAGCATTTGCCGTAGTACCAGCACTAGTAAACAAGTACCTAGACATACCATTTAACAAGATGAACATACTTGGAGGAGCAATAGCACTAGGACATCCACTTGGAGCAACAGGAGCAAGAATAATAACAACACTCATAGCAGCACTAAAACACATAGGTGGAAAAAGAGGAATAGCAGCACTCTGTCACGGCACAGGAGGAGCAACAGCAATAGCAATAGAACTAGTAGACTAGAAATAAGACAGAAAGACTGTTCCCAGAACCTACATCCGAATCCTCATAGACTATAACGCCACATAAGTTAGACCTCTGTCAGAGGTATGTTCATAGTTACGTTACTGGGAGGAGCTTACTTAAGAAGATACAGAGTCTATCTCAAAGAGGAAGATTATTAATGTACATGTTTTACAAATATTTCGATACCGGTAGAGGAAAGCCTCTCTTTGGACGTAAGAAGATACAGAAACTCGTACTTCTTATAGATTACCTAGATCTGAGGACTAGCAAAATTACAGGGAAACAGAAGCTCTTTAATTACAAGTTTGTAATATGGTATTATGGACCATTCTCAGAAGAGCTATATCAGGATCTGGAAGACATAGTTGATAGAGAACTAGTAATAGAAAACATATCTAGCGAAGTTTCGTATCCAAGAGTAAGGGTAGATAGAGAGGAGATAAACTTATCCATGTACAATGATAATGGGTTTAGCAAGGTGATATATATCTATAAACCAATCAAGGAGAATCCGAAGTTTATAACAAAAATATTGAATACTCTTAGAAAGACCATAAGCGAAGAAGACAGAGGATACGTATTAAAGTTAAATAAAATTTATAAGATAGTCGAGATGTATTAGAGCTACACACCGAACGAAATTGAAAGACTTGTTAATGATATGCTAGATCTAGATATTGATAAGAAGTATGAACTAAGAGGCATGTATGTTGACGAATACCTAACGAAATATAAATGACAATAGAGCTGGAAGCAGAGCTAAAGTTTAGTAACATAATAAAAACCACAAATAATTGGAAGTAAAAAGACCGCGGTGAGTAATCTTATACGTCTACTTGAAGAAACGTCTAAAAGATGAGTTATGTGCACCACTTTCTTGCGCTTTTTCCAGTATGACCTTAAAAGCACTGATAAGTATAAATTAAAAGTTCTAAAGAAACACATAAAGAAAGTCTCGGAGTTATTAAAAACAATATAGTATTAGTAGAGGAAAGTAGAGGAGACAATATTTGAATTGCCATCATCTAGCATTCCTTTTGCACTGGTAGTCTACATTACGCTATGAGACTTACTAAGTAATACGAACTCGACACTCATACCTGAGCCAAAAGTACGCGTAAAGGGTACATCTTAGAGGAGAACCTTAAATTATGCAATAATAAGAAACAAGGTGAGGCCAACTTTAAGCTGTATTTGTAGAGCTAAAGAGAGTACAGAACCTACTAAACTTACCCGGGTGTATAAGAAGCCAAGAGACCCGACCAAACTCTCATAAGACTAATCTCCAATATGTTATGTAGTATAGATAATTACATCCTTGCACGAAAAA
>JALWFJ010000131.1:2393-6009 GCA_027036495.1 Thermoproteales archaeon | reverse complement strand
CATTTATTATACCTCCATCCTTGGTAATAGACTCCATAGTATTTGCAAACATTGTGACCTTGCTGAGCCTGGGTCTAACAATAACATACATGACTACCAGGGTTCCAAACTTTGCGCATGGATCGCTGGCGATGGTTGGGTTCTACATTGCACATACTGTGTACTATCTTACTGGAGTAGAGCCTTGCTTGCTAATTCCTGTAGCGGGGCTTGCGGGCGGTGTCGCTGCACTGTTAATGTACATACTTGTACTAAGACCACTAATAAGGAGGGGGGCCTCGCTGCTCATGCTGATGATCGCCACCTTTGCCGTAGACATAATACTCTACGGCATGTTGTCGATGTATGCTGAGACTCTGGTGAGCATGGGAATACCCGGCTACAAGATCGTCTATAGGGACTGGGCAGTAATAGACCACATAACGGTCTCGCTGATAGCCTCCACAGCAGTGCTCGTGCTCTTCATGCTGACTATGACGTACTTCCTGTACAGGACGAAGCTCGGAATAGGAATGAGGGCAGTCGTCGAGAACCCATCCCTGTCAGAGGTCTTCGGAATCGACGTAGACAAGATAAGGATGCTCTCCTGGTTTATAGCAGGCTTCCTAGCTGGTGCAGCAGGCATACTCATACCCTACAGGATAGGCATAAACTCCCCCATAGATGGATCAATGATGCTCCCAGAGATCTTCGCTGCAAGCATAGTCGGCGGTCTAGAGAGCCTCTATGGAACACTAATAGGAGGATATCTCGTCGGTCTAAGTGAGAGCATAATTCCCTACATACTCTCACTGTACTACGGTCCTGCAGTGCTAGGTTACGAGAAGATGATACCGCTAGTCCTTGTAGCAGCTGCGCTGCTTCTCTTCCCAAGAGGCATAGCAGAAGTAATCGAGGAGAGACTTGCAAGAAGGCGAGTGAGAGCATGATCGCGTACTCTCAGATAGTGTCGGTAATTCTCGGACTGGCAGACTGGACCATACTGTATGCACTGGTGTCAATAAGCCTAAATCTTGAGGCTGGATTTGCGGGAATACCAAACTTTGGACGAGTACTGACATTTCTTGTAGGACTCGTAGTGACGACAAACCTCGCAGACACCGTGTTCAATGGAACCTACACAAATCCTCTCGCAGGAATAGGAGTACTGCTAGCGTGTGCTGTGCTATCAGCAATAGCAGGATTTGCCGCAGGTGTGCTCTCCGGACTACCAGCAATTAGGCTGAGAGAGGACTACCTCGCAATATTTCTACTCTGTGTAGCTGAGGCATTCGTGTGGTTCGCATACAATAACCAGGCACTTATAGGAGGAGTCTACGGCAAGCCAGTAGATGCATACATATTCAGCTGGGCTCCAGACCCCTACCTCGCACAGACCATAACATACATAGTACTCTTCATAGGACTGTACTATCTAGTACATAGACTCGTATCATCGCCCTTTGGAAGAATACTCAGAGCAATAAGAGAGAATGAGCTTGTAGCTGAGGTCTTTGGTCGAAACGTGACTAAGATGAAGCTAATAGTTATGGGCATAGGTGGAGCTCTCTCAGCAGTAGCAGGAACGCTTTACGCATTCTTCATGAAGTATGTAGTCGTCGTACCAACAATGAGAGTGGAGTGGACCTTTGTACCCTGGCTAATAATAGTGCTTGGAGGGCTTGGAAACAACCTTGGAGCAGTAATAGCATCAGCACTATATGCCATACTATACGTAGTCATAAGAGCATATGAGGACGTGATAACAGCAGCATTGCACATACCATTTGACCCGGTATACTTGTTTGGATACGTGTTCTTCGGAATACTGCTAATAGTCGTATCACTATACAGACCTGAGGGGATATTACCAGAGAAACCAATACTAACAAAACCAATAAGAGAACTACTAAGAAGAGCGAGACAAAGGCAGAAGAAGTAGAGATACTGGACTAACAATTTAGAATCCCTACAGTAAGTTTTAAAAGGAGATTAGTCTACAAGGATGATAGCGGCTGGCCCCGTAGCTCAGCCTGGATAGAGCGGCGGCCTTCTAAGCCGTAGGTCCCGGGTTCAAATCCCGGCGGGGCCGCCAGGCAAAACCAAGAAACTGAGTTCAAACATCTCAACTTCTCATATGCTCAAACCCCCCTCTTGACACCCGGTTTTATCTCTCTTCCGTTCCTAGATTTCTCGGAGCTTCGAGCTAGAGTAGTTTGATACAGTGTATCAGAGTCATTATACTTAAATAATGATGATGAATGATGATAATGGAAAAATTAAAAAGAAAAAATCTTAGCTTTTTAGAGAACATTATTTGTGAATCTTTATTTTTCTATCGATGAGGCAGATAATTTCCTATGTACATCATCCATGTTCCTCTAAATAGTACTCCTATGAATTTTTCAAAAAATTCATTTATTAGTTCTGTTGCATTTATGTCCTTGTAAACTTGTGGATATAATATCTTTGCCAGAAGTATGTACCCAAAGAAGTTAAAGTTATGATCCAAATCATGATATATTAGCCAGACGTGTCCTTCTCTATATGCCTTTGTCTCCTCCATTCCTCTGTGCAACTCTATGAAACGTATTGCGCGCTCAATTATTAGTGTCTTATTTGTCACATTTACTCCGCAGAGCGACGTGTCAGGTCTTTCTACTCACCATGAGCAGGTTATTATCCATATGTCAGGGTTAAATTTTATGACGTATTCTGGGCTTATCTCCCCTATCCTAGGTACCTTTCCCTCAGCAATGTTTATTGCACCTAGATTATATAGCATTTCGCCCCATCCGTATCTGCCCTGAGTATACCACAGTCTATATCCACGCTCTAGAAAGACCTTGTAGCGATGCCACAGACCAAGGTTCTTCACTTCTTTAAGCCTACTAAACACTAGGTAAAGCTTGCTGAGTATCCAGCTCGCAATCTCCTTAGCCTTCTTAACTTTTCCTGTAAGTAGACCGATTATCAGTATCGACCTAACAGGTCCAAACACCGTCTTACCATGATCGATGAACACTACTGGTATCCCTGCAGCTTCAATCTTCTTCAACATGCTGTAGAACCTGTATTGGCTCTTGTCAGCAAATACCACATCAGGTCTAAGTGAAATCACCTTCTCAACGTCAAATGTCCCTCTGTAGAGGTCATCGATGTCGGGTATGTGTGCTATCTGTGGCATATAGTGTAGAAAGTATGTGTAGTAGTCATACCTGTACTGCTTCCACGCTGCTGCACGCCAGCCAACAACATACTTGGGGAAGTCCTCTATGCCAAGAACGGCTAGATATAACTGAGGATAGAACGCTATGATTATTCTCTTTACAGGAACTTTTTACCTTGACTGTCCTGTTAACAGCATCTCTAAACTCTACATATGTGACGTTGCCAACTTTAATCAGCTTGTATCTGAGACATACTGTGTAGTTACCGCCTGAAGCACATATCTCCTTGAGCTCAATCACGGGCTTAACTAGAGGCTTGTGCTCATGTGCGAGGCTTGATGTTTTCCTAGTCGCGATATGCCAGATAGCTATGCTAGCAACAATCACAGCTATGACTATAACAGCTACAGCTATGACTGTTCTACGACCTGGCACAGGAACGTCAGTTGTATTAAATATTTAAGCAT
>JALWFJ010000131.1:0-2293 GCA_027036495.1 Thermoproteales archaeon | reverse complement strand
GTTTTCCTAGTCGCGATATGCCAGATAGCTATGCTAGCAACAATCACAGCTATGACTATAACAGCTACAGCTATGACTGTTCTACGACCTGGCACAGGAACGTCAGTTGTATTAAATATTTAAGCATTACTTATTAACGCTAGAACTATTCAGATCTGACTTGTCTACTCATCCTGAGTAAGGCTCTACAGCACTGTCGGTCCTATAATTATCAGCTTTGTAATCATCATTAACGGTATTGTCAGTGTGCTCATACCTAGGCTGTGTGCTACTTTTCCTGCTAGGAGACCAGTGAGCACGCCTTGCAGTAGCAGAAGTATCTGGAGCACGCCTTTGCTGATCATCACTACTATTGGGATTTTCGCTGTAAACATTCCTAGTAGAAGTGTCTTTGCTAGAAGCACTAGAAGTATGTAGCTCCCAGCTATGAAGAGAGAATATACTAGTCCTGTCCTGACATAGTACTTTATTGTGTGTATCAAGGTCGTTATCAATCTGCAGAGCCTCGCTACAAACCAGGGAGCACCGATGTTATAACCATACTCCCATACCCTCTTAAGCTCTTTTTCTAGCAATGTTCTCTCACGTATAGGTGTTGGAGAAGTGCTCCAGAGAAGCTCTAAGAACGGAACTATGAGCCTTCCCTGAGAGTTTAACAATGTTCTCCACGTCTCAAGAATCTCCGGAAGCAATAAGACAGCTGCACCCATGCATGACAACGTGACGCATAGCTCCACCGGAAGTCTTAACAGTATAGTTATCACGAGAATTACCACTGCAACTGCTAGAGGTCTGTGGTACCTGTATCTTGCAACCTGAGGCTGCACCTGGTGGACAAGAAAAATCATGGCTACAGATGCCACAACGTACACTGTTAGTGCAGATAGCGCACCACCAACAATGAGCAACATGATAGATGCAAGCGAGACCCCAACACTGCATGTGAGAACAGCAATGTAGTACTCAGGGAGAGAACGTCTCACATCCTCAAGTTTTAACGACACATAGTTGTACAGATACTCAAAGTACGTATCATGACTCATGCCAGAACACTCATAGCATCTAGCAGCTTCAACAAGCTCATACTCGATATCTCTCCTCCTAGCTCCACGAGAGAGATCCTCAGCAGCACGTAGAAATAGCTTATCAATAACGTGACCCCCACGCGAGAGCTCACGAGCAGTCTCCTCATACCCAATCAGTGGTGCAAGCAATATGAAGATAAGTATATTTATCATTCTTCTTAGGTTGTTCAGCATAGTCAAGATCCGACTAACGTGAATTAATATGGTCTACCATACATGTACACCCATGGCAACAATCTTCTAATTACCTTTGTGAAGAAAGGACACGTGCTTAAGAGAGGTCTGTCAACGATACCGGCACTGATAATAGCAACAACAATAGCCATGTGTGCAGCTGTACTAACAGCATCAATGATAAACTACAAGAGAGCTGCAGAGCTTAAGCTAGAGTACAGGCAGAAAGTAGCTCTGATACAGATAAGGGCAACAGAGACCCAGAGAGAACTACAGGTGCAAAACGTAGGACCTCAGTACTGCAAGTTCGTCATACAGACAGGGAATAGGAATATCACTATAGTAGTCCAAAGAGGCAGATACAAGATAGTACATGGAATAGTGCTATATTGTCCAAAGAAGAGAGAGAACCCACACATAGCTGAGCCAAGTGAACAGTAATGGCACTCTCAGAGGTAGTATCAGCATACCTCAGTCTGATCATAGCAATAGCAGTGTCAACCACGGTAGCAGCCTTCACAGCAATAACATACATACATTCACAACAGGAACTGCTAAAAAGCAACATATGGCTAATGACGTGGAGGATAGCACCTAACAAGGTCCTAGTCAAGAACATAGGTGAGATCAAAGTGAAGATAAACGCAGCGATAACAACCGCAGGAAGGATTGTAAGAATAGACAAATACCTAGACAAAGAGCAAACAACCCTGGTAGAGACAAGAGAGCCAATAGCGGGAATAAAGGCGTGCATACCTGGAACGCAAGCATGCACATACATAAAAATATCATACACAAAAACAGTAACATTAACTCCGCCCTCAAGTAAGCAGACAAGTAAGTACAAAGAGAACACACAACAAAACAAGGAAAAGGGAGAAAACTATGGACATAACTCAGAGAAAAACAATCGCAGAAGCATAACAATATCTGTAGTACTAAGTGGAAGCGAGAAACAAGGAAGTACATCGGAAGAACAGCATACTAAGACAGTAACAAGTAGGAGCAAGAAGAGCAATGTTAAGGTCAGCAAC
>JALWFJ010000130.1 GCA_027036495.1 Thermoproteales archaeon | reverse complement strand
TTGCCGTCTATACACATGGAGTTCCGCGGATTATCTTTGACTCCAAACTCTCTACATACACATGGAATCCTTACATACGCAATGCCGACATTAGGCTCGATGGTCGTGAAAGGATAAGGTGCAATCTTGACGTCAACGAGGGTTGCTGCGGCAAAGAACGTAGACTTACCAACGTTAGGTTTACCAACTAGGCCAACTTGAACCTCAGTCATTGACCTATGTCAGATAGTTAGTCGGTCTTAAATATCAGGTACGGGAAGTGTCGAGGGATATTCTCTAGGACCCGCGCTCTAGCAGCTTAAGCGCCTTCTTTATGCTCCTTATGTCCCTCCTAACCTCAGATAACCGTCTTATAGCCTTCTTAACTTCCGTGAGCGGGAACTGTCTTATCTTCAGCTCAGCAACGAGATCTATCAGCTGTTGCTCTCTCTGCTTGAGATACTCAAGCTTAGCCTCCAGCCTCCTCCTCTCAATGTTCGTCATAGTCTTCTCTGCAAACTTATCACAGGTGAACTTCTCTATGAGCCTCAAGCTCTCGGAGTCTAGCTCCTTATCCTCGTTTAGGAGGTTGTCCAACAACCTTCTTTCGATAGTGCGATCCCGTTTGTCCTCTTCCTCAAGGATTTTTATTACCTTCTCGTAGTCTATGCCACCAAGATACTTGCCGTATCTCCTCAGTATATACAGGATCTCGTAGGAGGACACCATTGTCACAATACTAGCTCAAGTCTGAGTCTCTGTGCGACTCTCTGACCAACATACTCGTCTTCTATCCTCACCTCCGTTATTTGATCGATAGTCTCCACGTCCTCCTCAAGGATCTTCACGTCGCCTTTTAGAGGCTCATAGACATCCTCTACTTTCCTGAACCGCGATGGTGGGACATTAGAGAGCGCTGTGAGGTCTATCTCTACGAGCTTGAGAAGCTTCACAAGCTTAGTCTTATGTCCCGATCTTGCTACCCTGATCGCCAGTTCGGGGAGCTGTTCCCTAACCTGAAGTTCCTTTGCCTTGAGTCTCGCGCTGCTGAGCTCAACGTCTCTTCTCTCCGTCGTCAACAGTGTTCGCTCCTGTCTCAGTCTTCTCGCGACCTCGCTCACGTTAACCCATGTGGGCAGTCTAGTTAAAGGTGTAGTATTTGCTAACGTTTACGTCAAGTCTACAAAGAAAGTTTCGGTGCCCTCTATGAGCCCTCTCTTAGATTTCTGCTCTCGTTTACAGCTCGTCCCGCGTTAGATGTTGCTCTACCTCCATTATATCTGAGCTCTAGGAATCTTCGAAATAGCTCGGTCTTCCCTAGATGTTTCAACTCCTCGTCTGTTACCGTGTCGACAAACGCCTCAAACTCCTTCCATAGATCCTCATGAGCTTTGTCAAATCTGCTTTTCAGACGTATGTGTTTTAAGAGGGCTGTCGAGTTTGTGTAGTACTTTCCACACACTGGACAGCGAACCATGATTGTGCTAGTAGTCTCTCTGAGAAGGATTTTTAACAGTAGTCTGTGAGTTGAGGCACTCACACAAGACGTGCTTAAAAGTTTTTGAGACGTTTCACAGAGTTAAGTCGAGTGCATAAAGATGTCAAAAGCTAAGAGTAACCAAGTCGTCGCGGAGGACGTTAGGCCACCAATAGTGGTGGTGGTAGGACACGTAGATGTTGGAAAGACTCTGCTCCTCGATAAGATACGTGGAACAGCTGTTGCCTACCGCGAACCTGGAATGATAACTCAGCACATCGGTCTGTCGTTCATACCATGGCAGGCCGTGGAGAAGTTCACTGGGAAGCTGCTGGACCTATTCAAGCTACGTGGAAGGATCTGGATTAAGGGTTTCCTAATGGTTGACACTCCGGGACACGCAGCCTTCTCTAACCTGCGTAAGAGAGGTGGCTCTGTTGCAGACATAGCAATACTGGTAGTAGACGTGATGAAGGGTCTTCAAGAGCAGACTTACGAGTGCATAACCCTCATCAGAGAGAGAGGAATACCCTTCGTCATAGCTCTAAACAAGATTGATAGAATATACGGATGGAAGCCTAACCCCAACGCACCCTTCATAGAGACAATACAGAGACAGGATGAGATGGTTCAGGCAAGGCTTGAGGAGCTTCTTGGAAGAGTGATAGACGAGCTTCTTAAGCTAGGCATAGAGGCTGACAGATACGACAGAATCACTGACTGGTCCAGACAGGTACCAATAGTACCCACTAGTGCAGTTACTGGAGAAGGGATACCAGACCTGCTAGTTGTCCTAGCAGGAATATCCCAGAGGTTCACTAGAGAGAGACTCAAGGTCACTCAAGGTCCAGGCAAGGGAGTCATAATGGAGGTCAAGGAGGAGAAAGGATGGGGAACAACAGTAGACGTGGTGCTTTATGACGGCATCATCAGGAAGGGCGACCTCATAGTCACGATGGGTCTTGGTGGTCCAATAGTGACTAGGGTCAAGATGATAGTCATGCCTAAGCCTCTAGACGAGATGAGAGATCCAGAAGACAGGTTCATGTTCGTCAACGAGGTCAAGGCTGCTGCAGGGATAAAGATAATCGCGGAGGGACTTGAGCATGCCCTCCCCGGAGCACCACTGTACGTAGTGCCCGATGAGTCGAGAATAGACGAGTATGTCAAGCTAGTCAGGGAGGAGGTTGCAGAGGTAAAGATAGAGACAGACAGGGAAGGAGTCGTGCTGAAGGCTGATACCCTGGGTACACTTGAGGCAGCGCTGGTCTACCTGAAGAGCAGAGGTATACCTGTGAGGAAGGCCGACATTGGTCCAGTAAGCAGACGTGACGTAATTGAGGCCTCCATAGTGCGCAAGAAGAATCCACTCTATGGAGTGATACTTGCATTTAACGTGAAGGTCCCTCACGATGTAGAGGTCGAGGCACTGAACCACGATGTGAAGATCTTCAGGAACGAGATACTGTACAGACTTGTGGAGGACTTCCTGAAATGGTACGAGGAGGAGAGAAAGAAGCTCCTAGAGAGAGAGCTCGACAAGTACATTCGACCAGGAAAGATAAGGATACTTCCTGGATGCGTCTTCAGGAGAAGCGACCCAGCCATCGTCGGCGTTAGAGTGCTTGAGGGAGTTATAAAGCCTGGATACCCGCTAGTGAGACCCGACGGCAAGCAAGTCGGCAGAATAGCCCAAATACAGGACAAAGGCAAGCCAGTCCCACTTGCCAGGAAGGGAATGGAGGTAGCAATATCGATAGAGGGAAAGGTGATAGTTGGGCGTCACCTGAGAGAGGGAGATGAGCTGTACGTTAACGTGCCTGATGAACATGCCGTGAAGCTACTCACAGAGTTTCGACAGTACCTGTCTGAGGACGAGATAGAGCTTCTCAAAGAGTTCCTAAAGTTGAAGAAGAAGTGGAAAGAAGCCGCAACAACTAGATGAGAAAAATTGAGATAATTGGACTAAGAGACTTCCCCGAGGTAAAAACCGGGACAGACCTTGCAGCCCTCATAGTTCAACACTGTGAGCGTACTGGAGTAGAGATACTTGAGAGAGACGTGCTCGTGATAGCCAGCAAGATAGTGTCTAAGGCTGAGGGAAGAATAGTAGATCTGAGACAGGTTAAGCCAAGCGAGAAAGCCCTCAACATAGCCTCACAGACAGGAATTGATCCAAGACTTGTAGAGCTTGTGCTCAGAGAGGGAGAGATACTCAAGGTGAAGAAGGAGCTCATAATCACGCTCACGAGACACGGCCTAGTATGTGGTAACGCAGGAATAGACTACTCAAACGTGGATGGAACCGGGACAAGAGTAGCACTACTCCCAGAAGACCCAGATAAGACTGCTAGAGAAGTTAGAGCAAGGATACGCGAGCTTACAGGAAAGAACGTGGCGGTCCTAATTGTGGACACCTGTGGTAGACCTTTCAGGAGAGGAGCAGTGAACTTCGTGATAGGACTTTCAGGACTAAACCCATTCCGCAGCTACGTCGGGAAGAGAGATAGGTATGGCTACACAATGACGCGTACAGCTATCTGCATAGCAGACGAGATAGCTGCAGCCGCAGAGCTAGTTATGGGACAGGGAGACGAGAGCATTCCTGTAGCAATTATCAGAGGCATAGAATATGAGATCTGTGAAGAATGCACAGCAAAAGACATAGTAATGCCTAGAGAACAGTGGCTCTTCGGGTAGGCTCTCATGTTTTGGCGCCGGGGGTGGGATTTGAACCCACGCCCCCTGTACGGGGACGGGATCTCCAGTCCCGCGCCTTGGACCAGGCTCGGCCACCCCGGCTCAGATACCCGTGCTAGATGAGCTCTATCTGCGGTTAAAATCTTTCTCTATCTAGGTCTGCAGTCTTGTACGTAGCCTGCTAACTTGAGTATTCTACAGGCCAGTAACGCTGCATTCACTGGGTTGTCTATGCCTACCACCGCTACTGGCACTCCCTTAGGCATCTGAACCATGCTCAGCAGTGCATCCAATCCCTGAAGAGGTGGTACCGCCAGTGGCACACCAATTACGGGCTTGTCAGTTCTCGAGGCTATGTATCCAGGAAGTGCTGCTGAGAGTCCAGCCATTGCTATGAATATCTTAGCCTCAGTCTCTCGAAGGTACTTGTCAAGTAAGTCTGGATGTCTGTGTGCACTGTAGATGCAGATCTCGTGTGGTATCCCAAGGCTTCTCAACACATCTGCAGCTTTTCTTGCATGGTCGAGGTCACGCTCACTTCCAACAACTATCGCGACGAGTGGTTTATCACCAAACTTCTCTACTAGACCAACAGCTGTCATGTCTACAATACCTTCTTCTCGATCTTCATAGGTGCTATCTTCACGTTTAGGATTTCGAGAATTTTCCTGTAGTTCTCAACCAGCTCTGTTGGCGATGCTCCTCTCCTGTATGCCTCCTTGTCAAGATGTCTTCCCTCTTCATCAAGGAGCCTCATCGTGTCACCACTAAGCTCGTCTCCTAGGACTATCTTGCTGTCTCTTCTTCCAAACTCGAGCTTGAGGTCAATTAGTCTTAGGTTATGTTTCTGAAATAGGCTAGACAGGAGCTCATTAACTCTCAGTGATAGGCTGACTATGTCTCTGAGCTCGCTCTCTGTGAGTATTCCTGCCTCAAGTATGTCCTCAGGCAGGACAAGTGGGTCTCTAAGCTCGTCGCTCTTATAGTGAAACTCAACTATGGGTCTCTCAAGCTTCTTGAGTGGTCTAAGAAGAGGCATTCTTCTTAGCTGTGATCCATATGCGTAGTTTCTCACTATGACTTCGAGAGGAATCATCTCGAGTCTGAGCACCTTTATTCGCCTATCTCCGTCGTACTCGATGAAGTGCGTGTAGACTCCATTGCTGTCGAGATAGCTAAATAGGAAGGCGCTCAGAGCAGCCGCATAGACGCCCTTCATTGGGGCTTGATCCCTCTTGGCACCGTCAAATGCTGTGAGCTCGTCCTTGAACTCAAGTACTAGTACATCTCTATCGAGCTCGTAGACGCGTTTGGCCTTTCCTTCATAGAGTAGCCTCATCGCGCGGTACTCGACTTTGTGCTATTAAGCATTGAGAGAGCAGTCATATGAGACTATAAATCCTGGCCTAACTCTAGCCAGATAAGATGAGGATTCAGGACGTACGTGTTCTCATAGTTAGAGCACCCGGTACAAACTGTGACTGGGAGACAGCACTAGCCTTCAAGACTCTCGGAGTCAGTGTTGACGTTGTTCCTTTCTCCAGACTTGTCCGCGAGAAACACAGGATAGACACATATGACGTGTTCGTGATTCCTGGAGGGTTCAGCTATGGTGACTTTGTGAGGGCTGGAGCTATACTTGGCAAGAAGCTTGTTGCTAAGCTTGGGAAGGAGCTCACCGAGTTTCTAAGAGAAGGCAAGCCTATCATAGGGATATGCAATGGCTTTCAAGTCCTCGTTGAGGCTGGGCTACTTCCAGGCAGGCCAGAGCTGAAGGTTGCACTGACAGCAAATCTAAGCATGCGCTATGAGTGTAGATGGACCATAGTCAAGAAGGTAAACAGAGGGCGATGTAAGCTTCTTGACGAGGTTAGTGAGGGGATGTTGCTGAGAATACCAGTTGGTCATGGTGAGGGAAGATTTGTGACTGAGAGTGACCAAGTCCTGAGGAGACTAATAGAGGATGACTATGTGGTGTTCAGGTACTGTAAGCTTGATGGAAGCTATGCTGAGGGAGAGTATCCCTGGAACCCAAACGGCTCAGTGTACGACATCGCTGCAATATGTAACGACGAGGGAAATGTTCTAGGAATGATGCCTCACCCAGAGAGAGCGTTCTTCAAGTGGCAGCTACCTGACTGGACCAGGTCAAGAGCTGACATGGTGAGTGATGTCCTTGCAGATGGTGCGCTCGTGTTTAAGTCCATAGTTAAGTATGTGTCTAGGAGGCTCTAGGGATCTTCTAGAGCATTAACGAAGACTTTCTCGAGATCTTTCCTGAACCTGGATATGTATAGTGGGTGATAGACCTCACACACCTTGAAGCTTGAGTTAACTCCTAGTTCTCTTATGCTTCGCTGAGCAACAACTCCTGCAGCAACAATCTTGGCAGGTCTAAGCATCTCTATCTCTAGCTTAAGCACATGTAGACAGTTTCTCCTCATATGCTCTATGTACCTCCTGGTGACGGGTCTACACTTAACCGCATTTGTCCAGAAGATGCCCTTACTGAGAAGATACTTCACGACCTCAGTATCACTCTGGAGCTTGAGTACTCTGGCAAGAAACCTTCTAAGTCTATCTCTCGTAGAGAGATTGTAGAGGTGATCTGGCTTTGTTCCTGGAGGTGGAGACTCACTAACTACAAGGGTACGTACCTTCTCCGGGAGAAACTTCCTGTATATACAGTACCTCACAAACGGCTTATCAACGAAGACGCATCTGTGACAGCTATTGATAACCTCTTCTAGCGTTGAGGCTAAGGTATCTCTATGCATAGAAACCTTGAGCCACCATAGTAGTACAGTATCTTTGTACCCTTTGTCCAGCCATCTCTAAAGGAGCCTCTTCTTGCCAGACACTCAACGACCTCTCCAACTATTATCCTGTGGTCACCTCCCTCATAGTCTCTCCACAGCTTACATCCTATTAGCGCAAGTGCTCCATCTATGCCGGGGGTCTCTACTCTTGAGAGTCTCACTAGCCTGATTTTCCCTTCCGCCTCCAGCTTTGCAACCTTGTTCTCTACCTTACCTGAAGTTGTTCCGCAGTACCACGCTATGTCCTGCATCTCTGGAGGCAGTACACATATCGTGAACTCTGGATGCCTCCTCAGACACTCATACGTGAACCTTCTTGGAGCAACAGCCACGGCAACTAGTGGGGGATTTCTAGATACTGGCATTATCCAGCTAGCAGTCATGATGTTGTATCCTCCGTCTGGCCTCAAAGTAACTACAAGTGTTACTGGCATAGGCATTAACACGTAACATGTGTGACCTGGACTGATGCACTCGTACTCCATATGTCTACCTTGTCTAGATCCTTAAACAAGTGTTACTCTCCCACTAAGCTACGTAGTCTACGTAGGGCTTCTCGGAGAGCCAGAGTCACTGACCTGTGAGCATCAAGCTCTATGTCTTGCAAGAGCTCACATATCATGTCTGTGAACTCAGCTCCAACTCTGACGAGGGTCTCAGACAGGGAGTCACCAATGTTCTCCAGGTCTGCTAGATCTGCACTGAGTGGTGCAACTATGTTCTCAAGCACTGTCCTCTCAGCTTGGTCAAGTCTAGCTCTGATGGTGTCAAATAGTCTCAATATCTCCTCTATGTGTTGCGTAGCTTTATTCTCTCTCAGAGGCATGAGCAGCGAGGAGAGCTCAAGCAGTGCTCCGGAGCTGTACTTGATGTCTGTTAGAACCCTGATTATTGTCCCGAAGTCTCTCCTCTTGATGCTCTCTACGAGCTCTCTGACAAGATGTCTAGACTTCTCAAGTATAGCTGCTACTTCTCTCTTTACGTCCTCTACCGTGAAGTAGAGTCTCTCTCTCAGTCTAGCTAGCTCCTCTAGTCTTCTCAGAAGTCTCGCTACGTTGACTTTTCCCGTTCTGGCTGCTAGAATCTCTCTGTCAACTAGAGCGTACTCGTTCTCAGATACGTCATGTATGTACATCACCGGTACACGATATCTCAGCATCAGGGCATTCATTGTTGGCGTGAAGCCTCTTGGGCTACTTACTATGAAACAGAGATACTTATTCTGACTCCTAAGCTCTATTACCGTATGCTCTACTAAGTCCCTGTGTCTCTCCATCACCAGGTCAAGCGTAGGTGTCACCACAATTGCTCCATGTCTACATACCTCCGGCAGCGTCACAAGAAGCGTTGCGAGACTGCTCACGAACATGTCTCTTCTCTTCTGTAAAGTCTCAAGATCTTGTTTATCAAGTCGGTAACCCTCTTGACAGTCTCTGGATCAGGTACAGCCTCCTCAGGATACTCTTTTCCCATGTACTCCTCGGGGAGCTTCCTAGTTGCATCTATCCCGAGCTTAGACCCAAAGCCGGGAGTGGGAGTTGAGGGGTCAAGCTCCTCTGTGGCGTAGTCAGGTACTATCACTAGGTCTCTCTTTGGCTCAACGTGAGTAGCTACGGCATACATTACTTGACCCAGGTCTCTCACGTCAATATCAGGATCAACGACGATCACGATCTTGTTAATTACGGGAGCTAGCGCCCAGAGAAGAAACATTACTCGCTTGGCTTGTCCCGGATACTTCTTTCTCACAGACACCACGGTCATGTATGCTGCACTCTCTGGGACTATGTGAAGATCAACAACCTCGGGTGCGATCTGTTGAAGTAGTGGCAGAACTACTCGTTCACCAAAAAGAACCATGTATCCATCTTCAAGCACAGGTTTTCCCGTAACCGTGACCGGCACTAGCGGATCTCTACGTCCATACACAGCCAGAGTCTCAGCGACTGGGTACCTCCCTACCGGAGAGTAGTATCCTAGGTGATCTCCAAAAGGTCCCTCTAGCATGAGCTCTCTCAGCTTAACTCTAGCCTCTATCACGAGCTCTGCATCTGCTGGATATAGCACGTCTGCCTCTCTTCCACGAACAAGCCTTAGTCCCTCTCCTCTCAGTATGCTTGTCACCAGAACCTTGCTCAGTGGTGGAGGTATTGGGACGCTTGCCATGAGCATAGTGATTGGGTCAGCACCAAAGACCACGGCAATGTCTACCTCTTCTCGGCCTAGCTCGGCTATATCTCTGCTTCTTCTCCAAGGCATCCAGTGAACTATGAATCTTCGATCATCAACTAACTGAAGCCTATAGTAGCCAAAGTTCAAGTTATCTTCAGATCCAACAAAGGTTATGCCCATTGTGAAGAAGCGTGAGGGCTCTTTAGGCCACTGCCTGACTGCTGGAAGCTTGCTGAGACCTAGATCACCATATTCTCTCTCATGGACAGAGCCACTAGACACTACACGAGGGACAAGTCTGCCCAGCTTAGCGAGGTCTCCTAGAGACTTCACGAGTCTCTTAAGTCCTCCTGTACACGTTAGCAGAGGAGTCTCTCGCAGAAAGTTGCGTATCCTCTCTGCTGGGTCAGTACCATCTGTGGCGAGAACTATCCTCCTTTTTGAGCAGAAGAGGTTCCCAACAACCTTAAACGGAGACTCTCTCACGTTTGTGAATACTACAGCTGGTCCTCTTCTGTAGCATAGCTCCCTAAGTATGTGAGGGATCTCTAGATCTAGACTCACTAAGTCGTCTACCTCTACTAGGTCTCCAGTCTCTCTAAGCTTATTCAGGAACTCTCTAAATGTGTACATCTGTAGACCCTACAACAGGGACAATATCAACATGCTCACGTGGACAATCCTGCAGTAGAACAGTCGCTTGACGTCAAGCCTAGCTATTGAGCGTACTGCAAGTATAAGCACAGGTAGGGTGAGTAGAGGCACCACAGAGCCGATGTACAGCGCTAAGGCTATGCTGCATGTAGCTGCTACTCCGATAAGGATTAGGGAGAACGTTCTGCATCCTCTTTCTCCTAGAAGAACCGCTACTGTCCTCTTGCCAATCTTGATGTCAGCCTCTCTACGTGCCATCGCGAGGACTGACAGTATCAGGGTCGTGTAGATACCGTTCACGACTCCTATAATGAGAGGAGGTACCACACTTACCCCCAAGTTATCTAGAATGTCTAGAGCGCCAACCACGATCCCTGGCCCCACCGCTAGACCAGCAAGAATCTCTCCAACACCTGACCTCCTGAAGATCAAGGAGTACAGATAGCCTGTAGCCATACCTGCCACAGCTAAGATCAATGCAACAAGTGCGTGACTATACAGCACCAGAAATAGTCCTATGCCAGTCGCCGAAGCCAGCATGATTAGCGACGTCCTCTTTACGTTGCTCGGAGTAACACCCAGGTCGAGAATCATGTTGACTCTATGTATAACGTTCAGAGCCCTGTAAGCATGATCAACCTTAGTGACATAGTCCCTGTAATCATTGTAGAGATTAACACCAAGATGAAGCAGCAGTACTCCAATAATCAAAAGTATGCTTCTGAAGACCTTGAGAGTCCCGGTACATACATAGTCATATACTACTGCGGTAATGACCGAGAGCAGGGAAGACGTCAGTGTGAGTGGAGCAGTAGCCTTAAGCAGCTGAGCTACTCTCTGCATGCCCTCTCACAATACGTCTTGTCAGTGGTCACGTACACTATGGTAGGCCCTGAAGACTCGTCTGGAAGATCATTAATGTATACTGTTCTTCCTTCAAGTGTTGCCCTCTTAACAGCTATGACACAGTACTCACCATCTATGTACCTAAGCATCTCCCTTACCTTCTCGATAGAGGGCATCAACACAACAATCATTCCTAACATCCTCAGAAGCTCAGACATTACTCTAGGATCCTCATCATGACCATCAACAACAGAGAATCCTCTGACTCCCGAAGCATAGTCTGTCAAGCTGAGACCTAGCTCAAGAATGCTCGCCGACACTGAGGATACTCCTGGTATTATCTCAAAGGGAATGCCACATCTTCTAAGCTCCTCGATTTCCTCTCTCAGACTAGAGAAGATTGCTGGATCCCCATTCTTCAGATGAGCAACTATCTTTCCCTCAAGCGCTTTCTCGACAACTATACGGATACTCTCTCTCCTATGCCTCTTAGTGACCTTTATTACCTCTCTAGCATTCTTACAGAACTTCTCAATTATCTCGTCAGGTACTAGGTTTCCATAGACTACAACCTCGGCTCTCTCCAGCGCCCTTACTGCACGTAACGTCACCAAGTCAGGTGCTCCAGGACCGACACCAACTATGTACACAAAGCCGGATCTCACTAGCTAGGAGTTCACCTAACGGTACTAAGAAAGTTGTCTTCTAGAGCTTGTCTCTCAGAGAAAAGAAGAGTAAGAAGGACGTAGCTTTTCAAGTCCTCCTGGGCTAGAGCTCAAGGGCGTATCCTACCAGGTCAGCTAGTCCCTTCACTGTCATCTGTCCAGGTATGTGGTAGTTTATGACTACCGGAAACTGTGCCTTATCTATTGAGCAAGGTGTAGCCAAGATCTGTGCTCCTGTCTTCCAAGCATCATACACTGACGGCCATCCAGCCCACACTCTGAGTGGAATTACGTCGTCTCCTAGAAGTCCTGTGCCTGCACCACAGCACAGTGTTCTATGCTTGTTGTGCTCTCGCTCTCTGAACTCCTTGCACACTGTCCTCAGTATTATTCTAGGTTCCTCTATGAGATCGCCTGCACGTGACAGGTTGCAAGGATCGTGGTACGTCACTACGTAGTCCAGCTTTCTCAGTTTGAGCTTGCGCTTCTTTATTGCCCACACTACAAGCTGCATAAAGTGTATCGCCTTTATTCCTCTCTTCTCCAGCTCTGGAATGACGTAGTTCTTGAATGCTCTCCAGCCATGTCCACACTCTCCAAAGATCACGAGCTCAGCTCCAAGTCTTGTTGCTACCTCGGCTATCCTCTTGCCCTGTCTTGTGAGGTGGTAGTCTGATACAAAGAGTCCGAAGTTTCCTACCTCAAAGACCTCTGAGCTGAAGGTGTACTTGTCCTGTAGCCCAAGCGCGTACATGGTCTTCACGAAGCCCTTTAACGTGTCTAAGTTCGTGAACACGTCCGTTGACGATGGTAAGAACAGTATCTTAGCCTTAGGCTTATCGAGCGGTATTTCTATGTCCTTACCTGTTTCCTCCTTGATCTCCTCCTGAACCATGTCAAACACGGCTTTTATTGCCTTAGCATTGAGGAACATGTGGTTCCCAGTCTTCATCAGTGATCTGACAGTGTTGCCTACAAACTCGTAGACCATCCCCATCTCGGCGAATATCTGTCTGACTGCACGTGTTACCTCGGCAGTGTCTATGCCGAAGGGACAGAAGTAGGCACAGCGTCTGCACTCAGTACACTGATGGAAATATATCCACAGCTCCTCCATGAGTTGCTCAGTGAGCTCCTTCGCATCTACGAGCTTGCTGAAGAGCTTGCCTGTGAGCTTGTCGTAGTACTTGAATATTGCTCTCACTAAGTCTACCCTTCCAACTGGCGAGTTGTGGTAATCCCTGGTTGCAATCCACATCTGGCACTTATCTATGCAGTATCCACAGTGAGTACAGTTCTCTAGGTACAGTCTTAGAGCCCTATTTTCTCTGATAACTTCTCGGAACCTCTCAACAAAGAACCTTATCCTCTCCTCTGGACTAAGCTTCCACCAGAAGTCTCGCGTCTTGACGAACTTCCCCGGCTCAAACTCTGCCTCTCTCAGGAACTTCTCAACCATCAGCTTCCTAGCATTAATCCATTTGGACGACTCAGGGAACTTCTCAGCATACCACTTAAGCCACTCCTCGAACTTTGGGCTCTCTGGTATTGGGTCTCTCTTGAGTGATGGAATGTGAGGAGGGATCTTCTTCTCTGCGGTCATGGCTACTACACTTGTGTAACTACCTTCTTCCCTCAACTATATCTATTGCGACTTGTAGAGCTGGCTCCTTAGGCTCAAACTTGCCGTAGAGTGCAGGATTAAATGGCATCATGAACATGTGTATCATCTTGCTCCAGGGTATGTATATCAGAAACCACTCCGCGAAGAACACGTGCACGAGCTCTAATGGGTGGTACACTGCAACACAGTACATCGCCTTTACCGCTAGGTTTATGTTCCCTGTGAGCAGACCCTTGAACCACTCTCCAATAAGTATGAACATCACGCTACCATACTCCTTGACTAGGTGCACAAGCTCTCCCTTGATTGGTGCAAGTGGACCACTAGAGTACGTTGAGTGGACGTAGCTTCTTATCGCCTCCTCAGTAAACGATGACGGATACGCGGTACACTTTGCTGCCAGGCCAAACCCCATTATTATGAGTAGTTGCAGTACCAGCAGCCAGTCATCAAAGTAGTTTATCTTTACCTTAGTTCTCGCCTGCACGTAGGCTCTCCTAATTGCGAGGTAGATCAAGCCAGCATATGCAAGAACGCCAGCAACTATACCTAGCCAGTACTTAACGGCAAGCGGCACGTGGAAGTACATGTTGAGCGCATATGCAATGATGTTACCATGAAAGAGCAACGTAGCCCATATAGAGTAATGAAAGAGTATAAGCCCAAACCAGAAGCCACCAGACACATACCCAAAGTTCTCCTTCAAGAGCGTGTAAAATGTGAACATCCTAACAAATATCCAGCCAGCAGCCTTCCAGAAGCTATGAACATTAGGATACAGGGTCAGCCTGTAGAGCCCCCAGTAAAGACCACCTGGACCCTTAGGTGTGACAGCCCACCTAATGACTCTATACAGCACCCCAACCACAAACACAATCACTGCTATGTACGCCAGAGCAACATATCCTAGCACTATGCATACATAAGCGCCAGAAGGTACGGTAATACCTAGCAGGAACTTCTCTAAGGGAGTCATCAAGATAGCAGACAATAACACTAAGTTAATAAACGTTAACAGTCAGATAAAATCGTAAACATAGAATGATATAGTACTCCAAATCATTACATAACCAAATAAGAGACAGGGCAAAAGATTAGAAGAATATCAGCCTATGAAGAGAAGAAAAGAAGATTGTTTAGCCTAAAAACAAACCATTTGAGAGATCTACCTTAGACGCAGCCGGTTGGCTTTGGAGCTCCAGCAACCTTACAAGCTCCCTTAGCTGGACCGTTCGGAAATAGCTCGTGGATCTTCTTCAGGTCAAACCCTGTCTCTCGCACTAACATTCTTATTGGTGGACACACTCCGTAGTTCACATAGTAGTCGTGTAGGTACCTCACAACCTTCCAGTGATCCTCAGTCATTCTCTCTCCATACTTCTCAAACATGGTGAAAATGAACTCAGCAACGAACTCGTCCCACGCTTCTGGGTTCTGGAGGAATCTGTCCTCGTCAAATATGAGCTCCTTCCCTGTCTTCTTAAGTCTAATTTTCACCCATCCCGGTGGCAGACTTGGATCCTGTATCACCTCGTACTCAAACTCGGGTGATGGTGGTGGAGGTAACTGCTGGGACATGTTCTCGTGGTAAGAATACTCTTGTCTCATTTTTAAGTATTATTCTTCTATATGAAGGTTTGAGAACCTTATTATCTCTATGTCCTACTCTGTGATTTGTCTATCTAATAAGAAAGATGTCAAGAATGCTAGTATTTGTAATGAAAAAAGTGATAGCGAGAGACAGAGACAGAATTAGGAGTAGAGCTCGCTATCTATATAATTTTAAATATATGATTTATTAGGCTAGTCCTAGTGACTTCTTAAGTGCCTCAAAGTAACTCCACTTCTGATCCTTCGGTATCATCGCGAACGGTATGGAATCCTTATAGTACGGCTCTGGTGGTGGCTCCTTCCTTATTACTAGGTCAGGTGCTGGGTGCTCTACGACCTCTTTCAGGAACCTCTCCCAGGTCATTCTTATCGATAGGTCTCCGACTCGCTCTCTGACGAATGCGGTGTCTGCCCACTTTGCGACAATCTTCTTCTCGACTAAGTCTAGGAACCAGTTGAGTACTTTCTTCTCGTTTTCTGGGGTTATTCTGATGAAGGGTATCAGTACTGCACCCATCTTTGGACCGTTTCTGCTCTTGATAGATCCTCCAGTCAGTATTGTTACTCCCCTATCTTTTCCTGGCCTGATTGCTGGCTGTGCTCTAATTATGCAGTTCATGCACTTGACACACTTTCTTGGGTCGCACTTGAGGGTTAGAGTTGACTCATCCCAGGTCAGTGCGCCGGTTGGGCATGCCTCCACGACCTCTTTCGGATCTACCTCTCCGGTCTTGACCATTCTGCGAAACTCTTCCTGATCTATCTGTGGTGCACCTAGCCAGGTCCCTATGACTATGTAGTCAGCACCTACCTGTGCTTTTATACAGTCAAGGGGGCATCCAGAGAACTTGAACTTTATCTTGTATGGGAACTGTGGGTAGGTTGCCCAGTCGACAAACCTTCTGCATGTCTCTTCCCACCACATTAGTGTGTCGTATATAGCGTAGGGGCAAGTTGCTGGTCCTGGACAGCACGTGACTGTCCTCAGAATGTCGCCTGATCCTCCAACGTCCGTGGGCGTCAGCAGTCTGATGGCCATTACGAGTCTCTCTACCTTCGCCTGGTCAGTGTGTATGATTGGCATTGCTCCAGTTCCTCCTCTGAGCTGCATCAGCCCCCATCCAAGCTTGTCGGTTATCTCGCATATTGTCCTCATCAGCGTAGTAGACATGAATCCAGCCGGTGGTGAGAGCACTCTTGCATGAACCTCGTATACCTTGCCTGCAAACAGTATTCCTTGCTCCTCGTACTTCTTGTGCTCCTCAGGTGCCCCTTCTCTGATTGCCTTCTCAACCGTTGCATGGAAGACTCTTCCTAGCAGACCAGCATATACTCCAGGAACTGGGGATGCACCAGTATCCCATGGAGATCTCCCTAGGACTACTCCAATAGCCCATGCAAGAGTCGGATATAGTGACTTCTCTGCTTCCTTAATGAATGAAGGATATTTGCCTCCCTTGAGCTCCTCAATTATCTTCCTAGCCTTCTCAACAACAGCCTTAGGATCCTTTATCTCAGGCCATATCTCCTCTAATGATGGAGCACTTCCCGTATAGTAGCCAAAGCGTGTCTGAACCTTCCAAGACATCGTTCTTTTGCCAGTTCAAGGATTCTTAAACAACTATTACACATTAAATGTGTAATAGTTGTTTAAGAATCCTTGCTAAGGTCATTATTCTGATGCCTTCAATACTCGACTGGATTGCAACTGCGCCACTGGAGGAGCTCCGCAAACATCCAGCACATCCACAGAACAGGCCAGAGAAGATGCTAAGATACTTCCCCGCGAAGAGCTGGATTCCTGACATATGCCAGAGAAACTACGGTAAGTGGATTAGGAGAAAGATAATTGATCCGGGAATAATTGAGGTAGTTTCTGAGACTGGCGAGAAGCTCTATCTAGTCAAGGTAGTGATGCCGGTTAGAGTCAGCACAAGCACAATGTACTACTTGCTTGATCTAGCAGACAAGTATGGTATTGGGTGGATACAGGCAACAAAGATGGGCAACCTAGTCATACTATGCGACAGTGAGGACAAAGCACGAGCGCTAGCTAAGGAGCTCAGAGACAATGGCTTTGTTGTTGGTGGGTGGGGATCACGTCTGTGGAACATAAAGATATGCTCAACATACCTCACCTGCACCACTGCGGTAGTGGACGCAGTCACCATAGAGAAGGCTCTAGGAGAGGAGCTAATCAAGTACTTCTACGAGGAGCTTCCAGCTAAGCTCACAATAAAAGTGTCAGCCTGCCCCAATGCTTGTGGTGGAGGATTCGATGCAGCTGACATAGGCATTGTAGGATATCCAGCAAGCGTCCCACTGATGGAAGGATGGAGAATAAGAGTACTGTGCCCACCAAGATCACTGCTGGAGGCTTGTCCCGTAGGTGACATAAAGATGATAACGGACGAGAAGGGCAGACCCATCGGTGCAGACATCAGAGGAATGACTTGCATGTGCTGTGGCAGATGCCACGACTTCTGCGACGCCATAGCCTATGAGCCAAGCGAGATTGGCGTCATGATCCTAGTCGGAGGAAAGTGTGCCAACACAGGTGCTGGACCAAGAATGTCAAGGGTAATAATACCCTTCATACCTGCTGAACCACCAAAGTGGCCTACACTTGTCGCAGCAATTAAGAAGATAATCGATGTCTGGGTCGCCAATGCGAAGAAGGGAGAGAGGCTCGGAGATTTGATAGCAAGAATAGGGTGGGACAAGTTCTTTGAGCTAACAGGCTTTCCAAAGCCTGAAGACTACATAAAGCCTCTTGATAAGGCACCTGGATGGACTAGATACGGCTGGCAGCCTCTATATCTGAGAAGACAGGACGAGAACAAGAGATATGTAGGTGTCAGAGTACCAACGGACCTAATGGCACTAAGCGCCGCACTTTTTGAGATACCATAAACATAAGTATCTAAGATCAAGCTCCAGATAAGATAAAACAATTAGAAAGCCTAGAAATTCGATAACTCCCCTCTTTCATACTACCTTATTATTATTTATTTTTCTCACTTACTAACTCCAGAACTTTAAGCAGAGACTTGAGGAGGTAATTTGATATTATGTTGTTAATTATCTTACTACACATCTTAACTATCTCTGTATCCACATTAAGTGCACTTGCTATTATTTCCTCAATATTGTTTAGATACTCTATCTTATTACTGTACTCTATCATGAATGTTATCAAGGGTATCAATATGTACCTGTATGTGTCTTTAATGCTGTCTAAAGATGGTAACTGAGATATCTTCATATTTTGTGTCTTAAGTGCTTTCGCAAGAAGAAGAAGGTATGCACATATTTCTTCGAACTTTGAGTTCAGCTTCCATATTAACTTTATTCTATTTATCATGTATGGTGCACTCTCTCTATCCTCCGCTACGCAGTATAGTAACCCCTTTACTGTTATCCTATAGGAGCATGTAGTCTCTACTCGAAGAAGTTCCTGCTCTATGAGTCTTCTCGCTTTTTTGTATGTTGTGCTTATGGGTATGCCTGTTAGGTTTGCTGCTCTATATATTGATATGCATCCGTATTGTGAGAATACTTTGAGAATTAGTACCTCTATCTCGTCTAGGTGTCTATCTACTATGTCGTTTAGGCTCTCTACAAGTCTTGATAGTATATCCATATACTATGTATGTTTGTTAACTGTTGTCTTTTTAGTCACTACTTGTTGACAAAGCATTTCTTTTCTGTGTCACTACCTCTACAAGTTTATTAATAATATCGTATGTCTCTGGATGTATATGCATGTACTGTGCATATGTCTTGTTCTTCTGTATTCCGTCTAGCCCATTGTGAAGTCCTCTTCCTCTTAGTAGACGTAGACACATCTTTGCCTCTCTGTCCATGAGAATGGTTTTACTGTGATGAAACTCGTGTCCTCGAACTATGACTCCCTTGCTAAATAGCATGCTGCTACTTATTGCTTCTCCAACGACGTACCCATGACCTACCGGTTTTCTCAGCATGATTGAGGTACCCTCAAATACCCCGCACATCTCGTATTCCTCGTTTCGTAGTGTCACAATGGATGACATCAGGTACATTAGTCCTCCACACTCTGCATATATTACACCTCCCCGCTCAGAGAATCTTCTCACATCATGTCTAAGTGACTTGTTCTTGCTTAGATGCTCTGCGTGTTCCTCGGGGAAGCCTCCTCCTATTATCAGTATGTCGAGATCTTGTGGAAGTGCCTCATCTCTTATGGAGTCTATGAAGTAGACCTTGTCTGCATGTTCAAAACACTTCTCTATGGTCTCAGGGTAGTAGAAGGTGAAGACTCTATCATATATCACTCCTATGCTCAGCGTGTGCTTGGTGTTTACTGACTTTTCTTCGTCAATAATCAGTCTAAGAGGCTCTGCCCTTGACAAGACCTCCAGCAATAAGTCAAGCTTGATGTGTGAGGATAGTTCCTTCAGTGTTTCCACTATTGTGTCACGTCTTCCTGACTCTAGTGTAGGAACAAGTCCTAGATGTCTATAACGAAATATGTCTGATAGCTCTCTGCTTCTGGGTATGTACCCAATGAGTGTAATGTTCCTGAAGGTGTGCTCAAACGCTCTCTCTATCTTTCTGTACTGAGTCTCCGTCGCTACGTTTGTGAGCAACACTCCAGTGATCTTGACCTTAGGATCGAACTCTGCTAGTCCCTTAACTATTGCTAGCAGCGACTTGTTAGCTCGCTCGGCATTTAACACAAGTATGACGGGAGATCTCGTTATCTTAGCGATGTATGCTGTGCTTCCCACCTCCGCGATTCCATCTGGACTGTC
>JALWFJ010000129.1 GCA_027036495.1 Thermoproteales archaeon | reverse complement strand
CGTCTTTCCCTTATTTACTGTTCCAACATCTACATAGGTCTTGAATATATCTTTCAACTTCTTCAGATCCTCGTCTCTTGCGTCAGCACTAACAAGTACACCTCTACTATTAGCGACAGCTAATGCACCAACAAGTGGGGACTCACATATTGTGTCAACAAAAGTCTCGGTCCCCAAGACATCCCTTATCTTCTCTAGATGCTCTCTCTCTATCAGAGGCGACACGAGCGTTGCCCTGTTATTTGTAAGTATCAAATTGCCTAGAGCGTCATGCTTAGTCTTTAACACATCGATGCAGAGATCAAGCTGCTTTAAGATCCTGAACTCATCCTCAGTGACTATGTCAGGTACAAGCAGACCGTGGTCATTCCCTACAACGAACACTCCTATCAGAGGAGTCTTACCTATGGTAACTCTAACTATCTCTGTTCCTAGAGTTGAGCGCACAATCTCATCAATCTTCTCTGGAGCCTCAGCAGGCACCAAGGTATACCTATTGTTTGTAAACATGTAGACCCCTATCACGGATGTGCCATACAGAGATAGCTGAACTACCTCGTACTTCTTAACCATTCAAGTACGAGAGCAAGCGTCGAAGTATTTTAGAGATTTCCATGATATCGAGGCGATACCTATGTCCTGACCTGGTACGTAAGGAGTCCTGCAGGAGATGAGAGGTCACTGAGTGCCTTGTCTCTGTAACTGTAGGAGATATCTCTTAACTCTGCCTTTCTGCCATCTACTATCTACGTCTAGAAGATATACCCAGACAGATCCATCTTCGTACTTTGCTACCCTAACTTTGATCTTTCTGGGAGGCTTCTCAATGCTTCTAGCCCACACTGCCTCGTTAACTTCGTTGCTAATCTTGACTTGACTTGGATCAACGTGCATGTGCCTAGCAATGAACTTTCTTATTATCCTCATAGCATATGCAGCTCTCTTTGTTCTCGAGACCTCACGTGTCCTCCTGAGATTTATCGTGTATATCCTCTCAACAAGCACTTTTGGAGACTGTGACATGGCGTCTCTCCTAGATCTGCTTAAGCCTTAAGCTTAACTCTTCTCCAGTATCTGCGTGTTGGTGTGTACAGTACTCTTCTCTTTGTCTTAATTATGACCCAGGGTGGGGGACTTCTGTTGCTCTTTAGCGCTGAGGCAAGTCTGAGCTTTCTTGCTAGTGGTTTATTTCTTGCCATATCGGGCTAAGGAAGAGGGTTCCTGTTTTTATAAAGTTAATTTGCTCGGGAATTAACGGGAAAGAACAGGTACTAGCGAAATCTTATTCTTACCTCTCTGTGAGTCCTCCTGTATATCTCCTCCAGAATTCTCTTCAACTCCTCGTCCGTTATGGGAACCCTTATTCTCCCTGACTGAGCCAGAGCAATCAGCTGGTTCTCAAGGGACTCAACTAGCTCAGGTTTTATTACTCTCAAATTATCTAGTCTCTGTCTGGCCTCCGGTGTCAGTATTCTGTTGATGATCATTCTCTTCTGAAGAGCAAGCTCAGCTCTTTTACGCTCCTCCTCAATCTTCTTCTGAAGCTCAAGCATCTTACGCCTCTTTATCTCCTCAAGCTCCTCCTCTCCCGGTTCAACATTGCTGTTTTCTCTGTAGTTCTCAGGCGAGAGTGAGTATGACATGTTTATTAAGAAAGCAGAGCCAAGTAACTTAAATATTCTTGCGCTGATGAGAAAGCTCTCGAGGAAGAAGTGCCTGTAGCCTCATCACGCTGTGCTGCTCATTGATGAGGTGGTGGCTTTGGGTGTCAGGTACTTTGCCAGCTCTGGTCTCTCCTTGACTAGCTCCTTTAGAACTTCGTATGCTAACTTGTCTAGGAGTCTCCTGCCTTCGCTTGTCAGCTCTCTCCCCTCTCCAGGAACTTTCCTGACTAGTCCAGCTGCCTCAAGCTGCTGAAGTATCTTTCTTATTATAGCGCCTCCAGCCTTCCTGAATCTCTCTGGCTTGAAGCCAGAGCCTA
>JALWFJ010000128.1 GCA_027036495.1 Thermoproteales archaeon | reverse complement strand
AGCTCGAGAGACTTGGCTAGAGTGAGACTCATTGCGTATCTGCCAAGTGCAGTTACAAGCTCAGCTAGAGGTGGACAGTATAGTGGAAACGTCTCTGCACCAAAGACTCCATAGGATGCGTTTATGAACACCTTGAGAGCGCTCTGAACAACATCGTAGAAGTGCCTTAGTGCTGTTGATTGTGCTTTCTTAGCTAGCTTCTTGTAGACGTATACTCTCATGTCTCGAAGAATCCCTATTATCGTAGATGTTAGACCACGTCTATTCATGCACACCCAGTGTGGTAAATCAGGTATTGGCTTGTTGCTCATCTGAGACTCATCTGGACACTTAACTGTCTCGTAAGACAGATTCCATCTCTTCATCACAGAGGGATACAGGCTTGCAAAGTCGATAACGTAGACGTTTGGGAATATTCCAGGTACAGGCTCGAGAACTATAGCTCCTAGATACTTCTTGCCCTTGATTATTGCTCTCGTGGCTGCGCTACCCTTCACGTTGACTATGTCCTCTCTGTCTGGTATGAGCCACCCTCTTCTCCTATGCTCGAAGTACATCATGTTCTTGATCCATGCAGACACTTGACATCGTGTTATCTCACTAATTGGCAGCTTCGATATCCTTGACAGCAGGACTATTAGCTTTATCACGAGCTCGTTGTTGAACATCGTTAGGTAGAGTGTCAGGAAAGAGTCTCTGTAGTTGTAGTTTATTAGCTCAATGTAGCTCATCTCGTTTATTGGCTTTTCACGTGGAAGCTTCCTCATCTTTATGAGGGCAGAGGCAACATTATCCAGAGTCTTCTCAACTCCTCTGTACTTCCCACCAAAGGCGTACGTCTCTATGGCCTTTATGTTGAAGAACTTGTAGAGATCTATGTGAACCCCTAGCGCGACAGTCATCTCATTTCTCTTAGCAATTATAGGTATCTCCTCCTTCCTGAAACCAAGCTTCAGAGCTCTGTTATATAGGTACTGTAGGTCAAAATTGTCGCCGTTGAACGTTACCAGTATGGGGTACTGACAAATTATCTTGAAGGTCTCTCTCAAAAGCTCATACTCGCTATCAAAGAACATTATCTCGACATCGTCATCTCTCAGATACTCAAGATCCTCTGGCTTAAGCTCGACGCCAGGTCTTCTCAGTACTAGTACTCTCTTCAAGCCATCAGACCCTACTAGAGCTACAGATATTATCTCGTAGTTTGCCTCCTTAGGGTTGGGTATCTTGTTCTCCTTAGGTGTAAACACCTCTATGTCGAGAGCAACTCTCTTCAAGTGTGGTATTGGTGCTTGAAAGAGCGGTAACCACTTTCTCACCTCACCTAACATGTACTCATCGTTCTCGTATAGTTTCTGCACGAACTCAAGCACATTTTCTGGAATCTCCACCTCGACCGGGCGGAGCTCACCATTCTCAATTCTGTAGTACATTCCAGGTATTACCACCGTGTCATAGATGTAGCAGAGATGATACCTTATCTTAGACTCCCAAGTCTTTGGAAGAATGTCTCTTATAGCCTCCTTACCTCCTCCAATGCTCAGTGGATCCTTAGCGCAGATCTTTGTTAATACAACCCATCTATCATTCAGTGCATCATACTTCCTAACAAGCTCTATGTGACTAAAACCCTTGTGAGTTATAACTCTCGGAAACTTGAGTACAATATCTCTAGGGTCAACGTCGGTCAAGAGGTAGGGTCTATGCCCAGTAGTGTCATACCAGAAGTATACCTTGTCATTGATGGGGTCATACAACTTCACTAGAGCCTTCCCCATACGTCCATCATACGTCACGTCGAGAACAAAGCAGGGAGGAGAACTTGCAGGTGTCTCCCCCTTAATCGCATACTCAACGGTCTCCTCCTCTATCTCCTCTTCAAGAAACTCCTCCTCTTCCTCTTCAAGCAGCTCCTCCTCAAAATTGTTGAACTTCTTATCTCTAGTCATCTCCAACTATCATGTATACTGTACCACTGAAGGATTAATAAGAGATTGCAACACGACAAGAAATACAATATACTTGACAGAGCCAAACTCAGAGAGAAGGGTTTAAGTACCTCAACAGCACATAACACACGAGCAACTAGGAGAAGCGGGGTGGGGAAGCCAGGTATCCTGCGGGGCTCATAACCCCGAGGTCGGTGGTTCAAATCCACCCCCCGCTACCAATCATGTGATATCTTAATCAACCTCGTCCTTTACGAGTCTTATTCAAGAATATTTGATATGAATCTAGGTGGGTAAATTTACTCTTGTTCTATCAATTGTCCAATATGTTCTAACTCGAGTATCTGTTAGGTATATTCCCATGTTTGTTAGAAATGCTCTTATGCTGTCAGCTAGGTCATACTTCTTCTCCGATCTTAATCTTGATCTCACCTTCACTATCTCCTCAACGAGCTCGATCACTATGTCTGGAAGTTTTGTCTGGTAGAGTACTCCAAGTATGTTTCCAAGCTCCGTGTAGATCTGTAGAAGTGTTGTACATGTTGTCTTTGAAACCTTCTCTGGAACGTATATGAGTGTAGAGGTGATATAGCGAGCGAACTCGATTATTGTTGATACTGCTCCAGGTGTGTCCATGTCGTCAAGTAGCTTCTCTATAAACTGGTTCTCAAAGTAGTAGCACCTCGTCAGCACCTCGCTGTCTTTCTCACCTTGCTCGTCTCGTGCTTCTCGAGTCAGCTGGAGTAGGTAGTCATGTGCTGCATATAGTGTTCTGAGAAGTTGCTCTGCCTGCTGTAGGCCTTCAAGTGAGAAGTCTAGAGGTTTCCTGTAGTGCGTCATTGAGTAGTATAGTCTCAAGGCTTCTCCACTATGTCTGGATAGAACCTCCTGTACTGTCACTATGTTCTTCAGCGATTTACTCATCTTCTCTCCATGTACAGTGACGAGACCAACATGTACCCAGTATCGTGCAAGGATGTTTTTTCCAAAGAGTGCTCTCGCTATCGCGATCTCATTCTCGTGATGTGGAAACACTAGGTCTAGACCTCCGCCGTGGAAGTCAAATGGTACTCCAAGGTACTTTGCAGCCATGACTACGCACTCAAGATGCCATCCAGGTCTTCCTGGACACCATGGGCTTGGCCACCAAGGCTCTCCCGGCTTCCAAGACTTCCAGAGCGCGAAGTCGAGCGGGTTTCTCTTGCCTGGCTCAGGTTCTACCCTTGCTCCAGCTATAAGACTAGAGATATCTTGCCTAGAGAATGCTCCGTAGTTGGAAACTTTAGTCACGTCAAAGTACACTGATCCGTCTGGAGCGACATAGGCATAGCCACTAGAGACTAGCTTCTCTATTGAGCTGACCATGTCCTCTACATGGTCTGTGACTCTTGGATAGTGAGTAGCCGGGTCTATGTTTAGTCTACTAGAGACCTCGAAGAACTCCCTGATATACCTCTCCGGTATCTCACGCCACCTCCTGTAGGACTCTGGACCAAACTCTTCACGAGCCTTGTTCAATATCTTGTCATCTATGTCCGTGAAGTTTATGACAAGGTCCACCTTAACTCCAAGATATCTCAGAAGCTTGACAAATGTATCGAAGAACGAGTATGTCCGTGCATGACCTACATGCATAGAGTCATAGGGAGTTGGACCACAGACGTATCCTCTCGCTTTTCCAGACTCTAATAGAACAAGCTTCTCGATGCTGCGTGAGGCAGTGTTATATATTCTTAGTGGAAGCTCTGTGCACCCCGTGAAGGCACCTCTGTAGAGCCTTAGCTCCAACGTGCCTTTACTCACGGTGCTCGCTACTCAGGTAGGCTATTTATAGGTTCAGAGCGAGACAGAACACGACCTTAATGATGACGTGGTCCTCAACTGATCGATATCGATGAGGAAACTCCTACCCAGCTGACTAGCAGCAGTTCCTGATAGCTTTCCTTATCTCACAGAGAAACTTCTCTAGCTCCTCTATTCCTCCACTAATGAGTCTTCTCACAAGCTCGCTCCCAATGACCACGCCATCGATACCAAGTTCGAGAAGTCTTCTTACTTGCTCTGGTCTTGAGATAGCGAACCCTACAACGAGTTTAGTCTTGCTTACTATGTTCCTGAATATCTTAACGTTACGCTCAACGTACAGGGGAAGCTCTATCCCCGTGGCTGCCTGCACGCCGAGGTATATCAGGTAAGGCTTGTAGTCCTGCAGCCTAGCCGCTACGTGGTGAGGAAACTTCGTGGAGATGAAGAAGCTAGGCTCAATGCCGTATCTTCTACAGTACTCAACGTATCTCTCAAGCTCCTCAAAGTAGTCAAATAGGAGATCTGGAAAAAGTATCGTCTTGACTCCGTACTGTGACGCGACCTTCATTAGAAGATCTAGCCTGTCTCTATAGTCCTCATAATAGCAGAGCAGCATTATGTCTCTCTTAGGAGAGTACTTCTCGAGCGTCTCAACAAGCGCCTCAATGCCAACTTTCTCTGCCTCAAGATGCGTCTTCCTTATTGTTGGCCCATCATACTTCGGGTTTCTGGTTGGGATGCCAAGCTCTACTACGTCAGCATATCTGTCTAACACTGAGAGGATCTTAGCACATTCTTGTGTCGTGGGCCATGACGAGGTCAAGTACAGAATCAACATGCACTTAGTCACGAGAAAGCTATAATATTAAAGGGTTTTTACTAGCCAGTACGAGCTCCCCTAGTAGGGAAGATAGATGATGAGGCTTGTAAGGGCAGACAGGTGAAGAGCTGGGCTAAGCTGATCAGTCATGCGAGCCATCCTCACCTAGTCAGTACTCGAGATCCTCATCACGTCTATTGAATACATTAACATTGCAGTCAACATGTCCTCGTCAAGAACTGCTCTCTTGTAGGTTCTACTGGGAGCTTTATAGTCTCCTAGCATATCTCCAAAAAGCTTCTTGACGACCTCCGGGCAAACGCCAAGACACCTAGCTAGCTCCTCAATGTCTACTATCTTAGTCTCGCCAATACTCCTTACAGAGCTCTCAACACAGCGTCTCGCCTTCTCAGCGAGATCACCAGCATATATGAGGAACGATCCTCTCCTTGACACAAGCTTGAGATCCTCTAGGAAGCCTACTATCGACTTGAAGGCAACCTTGTTGATCCACGCATTTGGGCAAATCTTTGAGAGTTCCTCGTTTATTCTTCTGAAAAGCTCTTCAAGAGTAATAGAACCTGCCTCCTTTACGATATCGAAAGCTAACCTATACTGAACTATCTTTTCATAAAATATCCTATGAAGGATCACCTTAAGCAGAACTCTAGAAGTAACAATATCACAGAGCATCTTCAATCTAAGCCTGACTGTGTCGCCTTCGACCTCTACTATCTCCAGGTTTCTCAAGAACCTTGTTATGTCCCCGATACCTCTACCAAAGTCTAGTCTCAGTCTCTTCAAGTCACTACACTTGGCTGAGCCTTCTCTGCATAGGTGCTCTATGTACCTTATGACTCTATCTATGCCTATTCTCGGTATAGGAATGCTTCTAATGATGCTCTGCATCTATCTAGTACGTAGACACTGGTAACTGAATTAGGCAATGTCTTACCTTAACTCATAATACCCACCTATCGCTTGTCTACCCTACCGTAACGTCTAGTAGCCGTAGTCTCTGCAATACATGTCGAGAACATAGTTCATGTACACGCAGCAGAACCAGCTCAGGTAGGATACCGGTCCTATGGATATGAACTTGACGTTTGTTTTATGCAGGATCTGCTCATCTCTTGACGTAAAGCCGTCCTGATCACCGATCACGAACGCAATCTTCTCGTGCAGGAGCTCTCTAGGATTGAGACTTCTCAGAGGGGTTCCTTGCTCATGCAGACACATGATAACATAACCTTCTCTTCTTAACCTACACAGAAGCTTCTCAAAAGACTCTTCTTTGACAACAACCTGAGACTTAAGTATCAGATCCAGAATCTCGCTCTCGCTCTCAATCTTGTACTTCACAGTACTACTTGAGACCTCAATTATCTTTGTTGGAGAACAACCATCAAGCACCGCCATTACGGTAACATCATCTCTGGGACCATATCTGTCGAAAAGACACTCTAGCACAAAGTCCAAGACCACGTCGAAGCGACCCGAGGATGCTGGTGAACGAACATTTATGTTATCTAGGCAGGCACTATTTGACT
>JALWFJ010000127.1 GCA_027036495.1 Thermoproteales archaeon | reverse complement strand
AGAAAGATGTTCTTTAGAGTACCTCTGAGGTTTGCTTTACTCTTTCTTCCTGAACTTGCTAAGTATGTAGCTGAGCATTAATTTTGGTATTCCAAAGGGTGTGTTTAGGTTTACTTTCGATGCTTGTTCAATTAGCTCTGGTAATCTATGTCTGACTTCTTGTTTTAGATTCTCGAATATTGACAGGCTCATGCCTATGAACTTCTTGACTGCTTGTCGTACAAACTTGTTCTTTATCTTAGACGTGAACACCTCAAGTATGTTCTTAGAGAACTCCAGGTTGTGCTCAAACGTCTCGTAGAGAAGCTGAGTATACGGCTCCTTGAGAAATATGTTGTCAAGAAACTCCTCATTCTCAAGCATCGATCTGCCCATCGGTATGAAAGCTAGTGGAAATATCCAGCACCTCGTGCCCTTGAGCTTACGCACGAGGTCTATCGTTGCGTAGACATCCTCCTCGGTCTCTCCAGGCAGGCCAAGGACGAGGGTGTAACATGGATACCAGTAATACTCGTTCATTATGCTTGTAGCCTCGATAGCCATTCGGTGCCACTCTTCAGCTCTGAAGGGTGCAGGCTTACCGGCCATGTACGTCTTGAGGAGCCTAACACTCCCAGTCTCAAGCCCAATCTGCGGCAAGTAGGGATTCTTCTCACTATGTCTTGCAAAGATTGTCCACTCCTCAACTAGGTCAGGTGCCTGCAAGATGCCAGAGATCGACACATGTGCAAAATCTCCCGTAACGTCATGTTCTCTTAGAAGCTTAATTAGTGATCTAACAGCATCTCTGTTCACAACGACTCCCCTAGCCCCATACAGGAAGCCATCTTCCGTTATGAGCTCTACATGCCTGTAGCCAGCCCTCTTATTTACCTCAACCTCCCTAGCAATCAAGTCAAGAGGCATTGATCTAAAGTTGAACATTGTAGGATTACAGAACCTACACCTTCTAGGACAGCCACGAGTAATCTGAACAGCACCCTGCCTAGAAGGATACCTTATAGCGGGAATAAGCTCAAGAGGAACAGAGCCAGCATCAAACTCGCCAACAAGATCTTCACCTGCAAGTATCCTCTTACAGATCTCAGGAAAGAGAACCTCACCCTCACCATGAATCAAGACATCAATACCAAGATCACGCCAGACCTCCCTGAGCTGCCAAGTACCGGGACCCCCAACAACCACCTTAAATCCATACCTCTCCTTCAACCTCCTAACCTTACGCATGAACTCCAAAAACAAGACCTTAGTCCACGTATCACCACCACCCATAAGCAACCTCAAAGTATACGGAACAGGAGCAAGACCAAACGGATCAAGTACATGAACAGCAACAATCCTCGTACTCGGACCAACAACATAGCTCAACCTCTCAGGAGTAGTCACAACGACATCATCCTCACTAAAGCCAGCCATGTATAATGCAGCCTCAACCTTCCTAATAGCATAAGGAGCAATCAAGACACGACCATGCTCATCAGTCCTCAAAGGAGGGGCAAGACCTCGTGTAACGAGAAAACGGGGAATAAGTCTACGGGGAACGCATAGGATGAAACCGAGGGCGTTCAGACCCGAGTAGTCGGTCATTGTGGCACGATCAGAGCATAAAACTATCGTAAAATGTTTCCTGTACACTGTCGAATTAATTACTGTAGGGAGAAGATAAAGGTATTCTAGAGCTTAAGAGAAACAATCTACGATCTATGATGTAACAATATACCTCAAAAATTGATCTAGAGAATAATGAAAGAGAGTATTAACACACTAAAATATCTAAAGACGTTCTGAAAGGTAGTGAGACGTAAAAAGAAAGTAGGAGATATATTAAGAAGATAAATTTAGAGAATTTAAAACAAGTTTAAATACGTCGTTAAGCTTATGTTACCCTTACACTATTTTTACTTATATATTCAGTGCATTAAGCTGAGTTTACGTTACCGTGAACACTGGCGTTATTACAACTCCAAGTTTACCTAAATCTATTCTGCAGTAATACGCTGTTCCAGAGTTCAGACTTACTGGTATACCTATAGTATATATGCTCGACACACCAGAGTTTGGATTTATGTATGTAACCTTAGGTGAGGACACTACCACGGCTAGACTTCCATTAATGGCATAGTAACAGTCGACCTCCGTTATTGACTTATTTACATCAGAGGGACTGACCTTATAGGGAAGTCTTAGTGTAACGTTGATGTAGCTTGTAGTTCCACTAGCCCAGATAGCAACTACAGGCTTCGTTGCTGCTGTAGCACCGGTTGTTGACTGTATCATTCCGGTAGTCCATAGGTACAGCAGTATTCCTCCTACTATTGCTGCTACTACTAGTATTATTGCTGCAACAATGGGCTCTATTCCTCTTCTTAGCATGTTAGGAAGCTTCATGGTCATCCTTACACATGTTTTTGCTTTTATGTTTTAAGTTTCTTCCTCGTCTATTCACTACGTTCAAAATATTGAACTATCTATTTAGGGTAGCTTGCAAGTTCTGCAAGTATAGAGGTAAGCGTTTTGTTAGAGGTGATGATGCCTCGGTTTTCTGACTTGCATGATGATAGGGTAGGTTTCTGAACTTTGTCAATTTTTTGAATTGTGCGTTATTTTATTGCTATTCTGCTGTGCTGATCTGCCTCTTTGCAAGTATGTCTGATCTAATGTTTATTCTCTTTATTTTGTGTGTTAATTGTGCCAGACCCACTGATGGTAATCTTGGTAGCTGTCCTAGCCATACTCTACGGTAAGTCTCCGCTATCTCTTCCTTAGTCACTATCCTTTTCTCATCTATATTGCACTTTCCCTTGACGTATCTTCTCAGCTCTGTGAACATTTTTGCAACATTTGGCACGTATCTCCACAGATGCAGCCCAATGAAGTCCTCATAGGGTACTGCGTCATAGTACCATTTTAGCCAACTTCTCCTGAGTATCGTCTCTATGAGCCCTGGATCCTCAACCTCGTCGATAGTCTCTAGCTTGAGCTCATAGAGCGTCTTATATGGACAGAAAACGCAGGACACTCTTGTGAGGCCTCTCAAATAGAGAGGATGTACAAGTTCGTACTCTCTACATATCTTAATGACGTCTAGAAGAGTCAGGACAAACGTTGGTCTCAGCTCTCTCTTCTCAAGAAATGTCCCTCTTGCCGCTGCCTCAAGAAGTCTCTTCCACCTCTTCTCACATTCTGTTAGCCGATCTCCGACAGCCTTGTACTCAACCCCATGTTTCTTAGCATACTCTCTGAGTGGTCTAACCTTAAGATATGTACACCATCTAGCTCTTCTGTAGGGTAGACCCTCCTCAGCCAGGTACTTTCTCACAATGCTTCTCGGTGGTGACAGCACTTCGATACGTACACCAAGCTTCTCGCTGACTCTATCTATGTAGTCGATGTTCTTCACGTTGTCCAGGTACGGTAGGTAGGTGTAGCAGACATATAGCTTAAATGGCACAAGCTCCTGAAGCTTCAGTAATACAATGAGAGCTGTGGTACTATCTTTGCCCCCACTGAAGGATAAGATAATGCTCTTATTTCTGATCTTGTCGCCTACGAGAGAGGCAAGAAGCTTCACGTACTCATCTAGATCCTCAATGACATAGAAAGGCGCAATAACGATATTCTCAAACCACTGACCAATGTCCAGCACATAGCCTCCAAAACGGATAACTCCACCATGCTTAGAGAACACCTCGGTAACATCTAGGGCAAAGTCTCCAAACCACAGATAGAGACAGATAGTATCAAGGTCAGAGACGGAGATTGTGCAGGTGAAGTCACAGTGACTAGCAATAAGGCCAACAACATTGCCATCATTGTTGTCGAGGATGGGGTAGGGCTCGACCAGGGTAGATCACCTCGCGTTGAGTTCTAGCTATTGTTGTCGGTCATAAGTCCTCCCCATGCTAGAGACGGTGTCTAATCGAAACATACTTAATCGGGGGATTAATCCTCGAGAGGGGGTAAGTAATCGTTCGTCTTTGGGAGATACTACTAGTGTTTATTGGTGGAGGTGTAGGAGCAGTAGCACGTTGGGTCATATCTGCGAGAGTTCAGAGATATGCTGTTCTATTTCCACTAGGCACACTTACTGTCAACCTGCTTGGATCATTTCTGCTCGGCTTTATAATGGCGGCGTTCAAGTATTATGGCGTCTTCACGCGAACCCAGATTCTTCTGCTAGCTACCGGTCTGTGCGGCGCCTTCACCACATTCTCAACATTCGCCTACGAGACCTTCACTCTTCTCCGCGATGCACCTCTCTATGGAGTACTCTACGTGATAGCTAGCCTTGCCGGAGGGCTTTTAGCAGTCTATGCAGGCTTCGTATTAGCAGGTACCGTGTATGGCAGATAGCAGATGGCTTAGACTCAGGATCTACATAGGAGAAGGAGACCACTACAAGGGAAAACCACTCTACCTGTACCTACTACATCTCTTCCATGAACGAGGTCTCAAAGGTGCCACGGTCTATCGAGGAATAGCTGGATACGGTTCACACAGCCTGATACACCATGTAGATATTCTACGTCTCTCAGAGGATCTCCCAGTCGTGATAGAGGTAATAGACACGAAGGAAGCAATAGAGACAATTCTGCCAGAAGTAAGAAAACTCATCAAGGAAGGACTCATAACACTCGAGGAGGTACAGGTAGTGTTCTACGGTCACTCTAATAGAAAGTGAAAACAAGGAGACGAGACAGCACAACTCTTTGCTAAGGTAGGATAGGAACCCGGGACACTAACATTTAGCGAGTTCTTCAGAGACAGAGACGGGGGAAGTGCCTATGAGCAGTAGATTCTTATATTTGCTAGCTGTTATTCACAAGCATGCTTGCTGGTATTTCCGACCTGGGCAACATAGTCAGCAATGTTACTAGATATCTTAGATGCGCCTTCTGGTGCCTTATTGTTGTTGCTATTCTAGAAATCGTTGCATGCTTTCTATGGACTCATAATCTTGCTTCTCATCCTGGCCTGAGTTTTGTTGATGTGTTTCTCTATGCCGTGTTCCCCGTCGTTGCTGTGTCTCTTATACCTACTCTTGTTGCGATTCCTCTTGTAGGCTCCATATCTAGGAGTTTTGTTGAGTCTGCGTTTAGAGGGGATTTCGAGGGTGTGGCAAGGTGCAGAAAAGTTATGGCTGTTCTTGGTGGTGTCACTCTTCTTAGTCTAGTTGTTCCAGGAGTGCTGCTGATCTTAGCATTTCTGAAAAGCGAGCCTGTTGAGCTTGCCTTGCTTAGCAGGAGGATTCCTGTCCCTCCTGCTCCTTATGGTTCCATAAGGTAATATGTTGTGTTTCTTATGCCTCTCCTGTACATTGAGTCTACAATGAACTGCAGCCAGTGTTCCCTCAGCTTCTCTACGTAATCTCTCTCTAGCTCGGTTACTACCTCTATGAATGCCACTATGTCTCTCGGATTCTTTACCTCGTATATCGACTTTATGTTCTGAGAGAAGAACACCACCAGACTGTCTATGTTTTGTAATTGATGTACAATTATGTCGAGCGTCTTCATGTACCTGTATTGTCCACCTAGAGCCTTGTTCAGCAAGATCTCTAGCGCCTTTCCCTCCTCTGCCATCACCTTTAACTGGCTCTTACTTGGAAGAGCACGAGGATTTGACAGATCAACTGTGACTATGTCCACCTCAGGCAGTCTAACTATCTTATTTAGAACAAACCTATCTTCAGGACATACGGACACTATGTCAAACTTGGCAAGCAACCTGGGAATTTTCCTCAGCTCTCGGCTAGAGACATACAGCTTAGAGAGTAAGAGCATGTTTCTAAGACCTACCTGCAGCTCTGCAACTTCTCTGATGGTCTTGTTTACTAGCGCAGCTATGTCGTATCCAAGCTCGTCCATGACGCTAAGCGTCTTTGGTAAGTTGCTCTCCTGAACGTCTACATGAAGCTCAACAAATGCTCTTATAGATATCCTACGTAGCTTAGTGTCCGTGCTCATCGTAGTACTCAACACATCTCTCTTCAATGGTCTTAGCTAGCTTCTCCTTGTCTCTCACAGTCTTTCTGTTGAGCCTGACTTTTATCCTCACAATGTCGTCGCTCTCGTCGTCTAAGACAACCTTATCAAGCACGAGCTGCTGCTTGTTTATCCTAATGTACAGGTTTCCAGCCTTATCTGTTCTCAGATCCAGCGTTGCTAGGAGTCTGTCTAGGTT
>JALWFJ010000126.1 GCA_027036495.1 Thermoproteales archaeon | reverse complement strand
AGTCCATGACCTCTCCCAGCGCAGCAACATCAGGACAGCTTTCCTTCAAGTACTCTAGTTCTCTAAATGACAGCACGTTAGGCGTTGTCTCTAACCCCAGCTTGCAAGCCGGAACACATGAAGGAACGGTGAGAAACGCATATAGTGGAAGCTTACTGCACTCCTGAGAGAACTCTCTAATCCCCTCCACTCCTAACACATTACCAATCTCGTGACAGTCATAGAACACCGCTGTGACGCCATGGGCAAGTGCTAGCTCTGCAAATCTTCTAGGAACAAGCATTGAGCTCTCAATGTGTACATGTGCATCTATGAGACCTGGAGCTGCATAAAGACCATGGCACTCTACAATTCTCACATCAGGAAACTTAGACTTGAGATCACTACAGTCTCCTACGCGTACAATTAGTCTCCCCTTAATAGCGACATCCACACCATGCTCAATCTCGCCACTATAGACATTGACCAAGTTTACGTTAGCAAGTACAAGATCTGGCTTAATCTCTCCTAAGCTAGCCTTAACTGCCTCTAATCTCTCCCTGAGAGTCGGGAAGCGAGTATAGAACAACCTAGCCACAGGTAGGCATAGACGTGAAACCATCTTTTTACTGTTAGTAGCTCACTATTCTACTGCATCCATGAGAGTAGGCATCAGCGACCGCCAACTCCTCATCCAGTCAGAGGCCCATCTACTCATCATGAGCCACGTCTGGGAGGCCAGCCCACCCTAGCTGCAATTTCCTCAAGTATCTGTATAAGATCTCTCCTTACTCCAATAAAAACTCCATCAATCTTGCCTCCCATTACGCCTCCTCCTCCGTATCTGTAAGGCATTATTCTTGCAAGATCTCTCGAGTATATTATCATCGTTGTATCAATCTTTAGAGACTTGATTATCACGTAGTCTCCAACACGCTTAAGATATATTGGAACTATCTCTCTCAGACCTAGCCCAACCATGTTCTCGAGAGATGGATACTCAACATCGATGTGAGTTACGCGAGCATAGGAGTAACCTCTCACATGAATATATACCGCCGGTCTCACCGTTGTGACAACTTCTCTTGATTTCTTGATTACTAGTTTCTCACAGTCTAGCCTTATCTTTCCAGGACCTGGACCTGTCACTCTCGTTACCTCTAAGCATGGTGAAGCCATGATGTCTTATCTGCGCGTTCGGGAGTGCAGTTCTGATCAGGTTGTTCACAGTGGATCTGACTTTAGTGTTCTCTTCGTCGATCTTCTTTATCTGCGGCTTAACATAGTCTACCCATAGCTTCATGACGCGCTGTGTAAGGAGAGAGTCTCTCAGCTTGTTTGTGAGAAAGAGAGCCTTTATCTCGCTTGGTCGCAGAGACCAGGGTAGTCTCAGCATCTCGCTTTGTCTCATCTGGGAGAACCTTTCAACTCCTACTTGTCTTGCTTGGATGTGATGGACAAAGAGGTGTAGAAGCACGTCTGGAGTAGACTTATAGTTCACTACTAAAGTGCCAGTCTCCGGCACATAGATCCCAGTCACAAGCCTGCACTCATCATCCTCACATACTAGCCCATGACTACATTCGTTTGTCTCCTGTAACGTCACCACAACTTTAGGCCTCTCAACACCAACCTTTGCTGCCCAGTCCTCAACTATTCCCTGATAGGTTTCCTCTATCTCAAGTAGAGGCTTAATGATGTTACTCTCAATCATAGTTAGAAACTCATCAAGCATGCTCATTTTCCCTTCGTGTTGTGTATATATGACTGAGGAACTTTAATAGCTGTCTTCTTGAACATGAAGCAACTCTAAGTACATCCGGACCTAACATTACCTCGTTCACAACAGAGCAGAACTCGCCAATCTCCGAGCTATATGGTGACAAGCTCGATAGAGAAAACACAAGACTTCCATCTTTCTTGAGGCAGCGAGCTACGAGCCTAAGTAACTTGATGAGAAGCTCGCCTCTAATCCCGCAGCATAGAGCCGTGTCAGACCTGTATGGACAAGGCAGGTAAGGAGGATTACACACGATGAGACTGAACGAGCAATCTCTAAAACAAGATAAGCCATCAGCACACACAATATCCACCCCGCTATATACTCCGTTGAGCACACAGTTAGTTCTCGAGATTCTAGCAGCTCTGGGATCTACGTCTATCAGAACTACCTGAGCCTTGCTTAAGCTACGTGCTAGTGCTATCCCAATTATGCCCGATCCCGAGCATAAATCTGCATAGCGTGTTGAGCTCTGTCTACTTAATGTTCTTACTACTCTTAGAATATCTTTCACAAGTATAAGTGTCGATATTCCAGAACGTGGATTGAATAATCCTTTTACAAGAATTATCTTGAAGTGACTAACGTTAACAATAAGTAGCGTATTAGACTTCACTAGCAATTTTAGTAGTGGAAGTAGAAGCCAAGTATATAACATCTTCAATATTATCAGTATCTTCCTCAACGTGCAGGGTCCTATGATCCTGATACATTAGGCAAGATTTTTAAATGTGTTACATGCGGAAACGGCTTAGTATGGCCTCATTATCAATAGATCCAAAAACGTTCTACGCAAACCCACCGCCAGGTAAGCCATTTTACGTTAGGTTCGCTGTGCCATCAGAGCTTGCGGAGAAGGCGTACGAGATCTTGTCTATAGCTAGGCAGACTGGCAAGATAAAGAAGGGAACAAATGAGACTACTAAGGCTGTCGAGAGGGGGCTTGCTAAGCTCGTCCTGATAGCAGAGGACGTCGACCCGCCCGAGATAGTGGCACACCTGCCACTTCTATGCGAGGAGAGAGGAGTACCATACGTGTATGTGCCAAGCAAGGAGAGGCTAGGCAAGGCTGCAGGAATAGAGACACAAGCAGCAGCAGCATGTATAATAGATCCCGGACAAGCAGCACAAGATCTAGAGTGGCTCATACAGCAGATAAACGAGATAAGAGTAAAGGCAGGATTGAACCCAATAGTACCTTCAGCAGCTCCAGCAAAAGCTGCAGCAAAGAAGGGAGCAAGAAGAAAGTAGAAAGTACAAGAATAACCTCTCTCGGAGGACCTCTCAACAGTCCTCTTTGTTAACTTTAACCTAAACTAGAAAAGAAGATAAACTTACTCTTCCACAGTAGAGAGCAATGAGCAGTGAGGAGATAAAGCTAGCAGAACCTACGCAAGAGCAACAAGAAGTTAAGTTCAGCCCCTACGAGGACGCCGTAGCTGCTCAAGTAATACAGGTATTAGGAAGAACAGGAATAGCCGGTGAAGTCACCATAGTCAGAGTCAGAATACTTGAAGGAAGAGATAAAGGAAGAGTAATAACAAGAAATGTGAAGGGACCGGTCAGAGTAGGAGACATATTAATGCTCAGAGAGACAGAGAGAGAGGCTAGAAGGCTTTCAGTCAGATAGAGAACTAGAGATACATTAATTATTATTCATTGAGAATACTATCTAAAAACTGGAAGCTAGTAGTGATGAGTCTTACCCCACACGGACAAGATGAAGAGGAGCACCGCAGCTGATAGGAAGAAGAATTAAATAGAGACTCAATGTTAGTAATGCATGTGGCCCCACCTCCCTGATGGAAAGGCCGGTTGCCCCGGCCTGAATGAGGGGAGGGTCCGTCGAGGCCGAGTACATCTTTCAATATTCTTTTCCTTACGTAGTATTGCCTCACTGCTCCATAATTACTTAAGCAACTAGATTAGGTTGGTAGTGATGAGTAGCGGTGGGTCTGACCTTTTCCTGATGAACGCCTGGCGTCTGATTATTCGTATTTTCCCTCTTTCTTTGTCTTTATCTTTGGTTGTCTTGTTCGGTGTTTTGATCTTCTTGTAGTTCTTCTTGTTGTTCTATTCTTGATTTTATTAGATTAAAAAATTCTTGTAATGTTTCTTTTAGTTCTCTTATTTCTTGTATTAGCGTGTTTAGCTGTGGTATTTCTATCGTTATGTTTATTGATTTTACTAGTGTAGCTGTGGTGTCTGTGTGTGTTATGCCTGTTTTTTGTTTGTTTGAGTTTCCTTTGTCGTTTCCAGCTAGTTCTGAGAGTATTTTTATTAGGTTTTCTTTCCTTCTTGACGTAAACATTATGTCTATGTTTTTATGTAGGGGTGTAGATATGTTGAGCGTTATTTTACATATCTGATTTATTACTTGGGTCTGTAAGGTAATGTAGATTAGGTGTTGTTGTGCTGCGTCTTGTGTATGTCTAAGGCTGTAGTGATATATGATGATGCGTTTCTAAAGCATAGACCTCCTCACTTTCACTGTGAGAATCCCGGTAGGGTTCAGAAGATAGTGTCTCATCTACGTGAGGTTGGACTCTTTGAGTCTCTCCTTGTTAGACCTCGTGTTGCCTCAGTAGATGATTTATGTCTCGTACATGATAGGAGGTATGTTGAGTTTGTGTTAAGGATCTGTGAGAAAGGTGAGACTTACCACCTCGATGGGGACACCTACGTCTCTCCTGGTACTAAGGAGGCTGCTCTCACGGCGGCTGGTGCTGCCATGACTGGGGTTGATCTCGTGTTGAGGGGAGAGGCTAAGGTTTTCTATGCGCCTGTTAGGCCACCTGGTCACCATGCTGGGAGGGCTGGTAGAGCACTTACAGCACCTACGCAGGGGTTCTGCATATTCAACAATGTTGCGGTTGGAGCAGAGTATGCTGTGAGGAGAGGAGCTAAGCGAGTAGCAATAATCGATATAGATGCGCATCATGGCAATGGGACCCAAGAGATATTCTACTTCACGTCAAGCGTACTATACATAAGTCTACATCAGGACCCATACACGCTCTATCCAGGCACTGGATTTGTCCATGAGACTGGTGAGGGAGAAGGAGAAGGATACAACGTTAACATACCTTTACCGCCAGGCACTGGAGATGACATCTATTCCGAGGCCATAGAGAACATAGTCATGCCGATAGTGAGACAGTACAGACCTGACATACTGCTGGTGTCTCTTGGATTTGACGCACACATAGAGGATCCTCTAACCGAGCTTGAGGCGTCACTAAACACGTATGATCTTCTCTTTCAAGAAACACTGAGATATGTGGAGAGTGGACCCTGTAAGGGAGCAGGCTTCTTGCTTGAGGGAGGATATGTAGGTGAGGTTCTCGCAAAAGGCTCAGAGATCTTGCTTAAGGCTTCTCTCGGCAAGGAGTATACCGTAGGAGAGAGGAGGACAGCAACAAGAGAGAGCTCTCTTCACAGTGCAAAAAGTAGATTGAAGGAGGTTCAACAGATTCAGTCACGATACTGGAATCTGGCCTAAGTCAAAAACAAACTTAATAAGAGCTGATAGTAGCAGTGTAGTCTACAATGAAGATTGATAAGCGCTGTTTAGCATGCCCAGTAGGACCAAGAGAATGTACAAGGAGAGTCATAGTTAAGGTAGGTCTAGCACCGAGAAAACTGAGACCGGCACATCCATGGACGAGAGAGTGGTGTCCCTATCTCAGGGGGTTCAGACCTACACCGGACATGCTGAAAATAGCCGAAGAGTATCTTAGAAAAGAAAGGTGTAGAGCTGAGGAAAAGAAATCCTAAATTGCAGAGAAATCTTCCGTGTTATCGAACCTTAATGAAGTGACGCAGCTTCTTCGAAAGATTACAGAGATAATCTCCAGAGAGACCTACAGTACTAGCTACGAGAAGAAGATCTGGACTAACGTGGTTCCTAAACTATTAGGCAGACTATGTAGAGCACTTGAAGAGAAGGATCTACTTCAGATAGCTCTCTACTCAAAACTGATAGTGGAGTACCTGGCCCAGATAAAGTATCTGAGAGATCGATACAACAATGATGATGAGAAGTTCTTTTCTGACTTGAGAAAGAGAACCAGGAGAGGTCAGAGCTTTTCTATAAGAATGATAACTGATGCTAAAAATGTTCCAGGTCCTATAAAGAGGAAAATACTTAACGTATATCTATACTTTGCACAGTTTGTTCATCCATCAGAGAACTTGACGTCCTACTTAGTTGCCAGTAGTGGGAATCTCCCTGTAGATCTTATATGTTACCTGTCTAGGCTTCTCGATGTCATATTGTACTTGTACATGTTGATGTATGGCATAAGGGATTCATTATGTGACTTATGTGTTAGAGGATCTTTTGAGATGTGTTCAAAGAGATGTAGATAAGGATATGTTTATGTTTTAGCTTTAACTATGCTACTGATTACTTTTGACAGCTTATCACCTAGATAATGTATGTTT
>JALWFJ010000125.1 GCA_027036495.1 Thermoproteales archaeon | reverse complement strand
GCACAGTGTTCACAATGTGGAGTCCTGTGCAGGTAATGGCATAGTTTTGCGAGCTATATCGTGATGTCAGCACTCCGTCGTGTCCTCACCATGAGGACTCTCGGATAGTTACGCTACTCATCACTTAACTTACTAGGTAAAGACTTGATAGAGAGGGAGGATAAAATAAGGTGTTTAAGAGAAGACCGTGTTACCCGTTTTACAGGTGATGATGGCAGGGTTAACCGAGAAAGAAAGTGAGGAGAGATCGGGAACTGAATTTTTCCTTTTTCCTGGACCGTTATGGTCCGGGGCTCTGCGTTTTTGATCGTATTATCTCTTTTAGCTCCTTTATTCTCTCCTCAATCTCTTTTAGCTCCTCCTGTATGTCTCGAAGCATGTCTTCTAGCATCCTCTTGTAGTCCTCTAACATCTCCAGCTCGTCCTCTGGTGATGCTGGTGGTGGAGGTAAAGGAGGTAGTGGTGGATATGGAGGATACATGTATGGATATGGAGGATATGGCGGGTAACCTGGGTACTGCTGTGAGTGCTGCTGCTGAGAGCCGTACTGCTGTGGCTGAGGCTGTGTCTGCGTCTGCTGTGGTGGCTGGTACTGCTGTGGAGGTGGCGGCGGTGGCGGTGGTGGAGGCAGATACTTGAAGAAGAGTCTTGCTAGTCTAAACCAGTACATCTTGCTCACCTTATCCTGGTCGTAGCTGCTCAAGAAGCTTTCGCATGGTGTCAAAGAACAGCTTGTAGCTCTCCATCATCATCATGTACATCGTCACGTAGCTAAATATGTAGTAGAGCGGCATCCAGAGCCACCAGCTGTACATGTACATCATGTACAGTGGATCAGGTGGAGGCATGTAGGGGTACATGTTCTCACCTCTGTAGTGCTAGCCTTCTTGATTACTTTGTTACCACGGTCTTGGGTATGGGTAGAATGTTGGGTACATAGGCATCATCATGTAGTAAAACGGCATCATGTAGTAGAGCATCATTGCGTAGTACAGTGGTGAGGCGTAGTATGGCATCATGTAGTATGACGCATACCACCATGCTGGACTCCATCCATACCACAGCCATGGAAACAGTATTCTACATGCTCCTCTTCCAAATAGCCAGCCCGGTCTTAGCCATGGTGGTAACCAGCTGAATGGGCCTCTCCCTCCGCGTCCTCTTCCCCATCCTCCTCCAGGCATCCACCAAGCCATCGCTTCCACCGATTTTGAAGATATCACTTCAAAAATATATTCCTTTCTCTAGCTAGCACTGTCCACGCTCAGTGGATGCTATCAGTATGGGCTTACGCTCCACAAGTGCCTGTATTAGTTTACGTCTAGCACTCTCGAGAACTCGCCAGAACGTGCTTCTAGGTAGACCCATTCTGCATGCTGCCTCAGCCTGAGAGAGATTATCTAGGTGTACTAACTTGAGAGCTTGAAGCTCAACATGAGTTAGCACTATTCTCTCTTGCGCATGGTCGGGACACATGTCGCTACTGCTAGCCTTCTCGAGAGATAGAGGGAGATACAGCACGCACTCTGTGGGTACCTCCAGAAACACTGTTCTCTTTCTTCTTCTACCCCACATCCACCTGTGTCCATGTCCGCCACACATAGGGAGGATACCACTGTCTATGTTATGTGAAGGTTGAAAGGGTCATTTTAACCCTATGCGAGATAGAACATGTCTCTGAAGCTCGTCTGGGCTGGAGACTATCAGTATGCCCATGCTTCGGGCAGTCTCAACTAGCCTAGCGGCAAGTGGGTGACTATGTACTGATACCTTCTTTCTAAATGCTATAGCACCGTTAGGGCAAGCCTCCACGCATCTTCCACATAAGCTACATCTCGAGGGGTAGGGTCGAGGAGCAGCAAGCTGTGGCACATACACTAGAGCCCCGGTTGGACAGCTACTAGCTGCAGCACAGCGTGCATTGCAGGACTGGCACCTGGAGAAGTCTATGTGTATTGGAAGCTCGAAGCCTGGAGGAGACACTACGTCAGGTGCGAGAACTATGACTGGGACCCTCAGACGTAAAGCATACGACACAACGACTGTGACGAGAGAGTCACATATTCCGCAGGTTATCTTTGCAAGAGTGTTCAACGTCGTTGGAGCAACAACGACAATTCCGTACTCGCCCATGACGACCCTCACGGCAGTGGGGAAGCTTGGACTCTCTTTCGACTCGTGCACTATGTCGACGTTGGGAAACCTTCTCTGAAGAGAGCTCAGCTTATGGTCAAGATTATACATGTTCAACACATCTTCGGCAGCTCTAGACACATACACTGTGATCTCTACTCCTCTATCAGCAAGTCTCTCAAGCAGCTCTATGCTCTCAATCAAGAAGCAGCCTGCACCAGTTACACACCAAGCCACTCTCAGCACACTTGTTCCCCCAACCTTCACTGTGTGTCAGTAAAAATTATCACTATGGGTCAGAACCCCCAACCATCATCACTCCTCAGTGCCGGCACAATCATCATGCACGTGTAAGAGAGTCTTCTCGTGCTACATTGAGTAGCCTAGCAAGGAAATATGCTAGCTCACCTTTACTGAGTCTTCTACTCACAGTCAAGGTATGCTGTGAGCCAGCACCAAACTTTCTCCAGGTAGCACTGACGACCCTCATCTCCTCGAGAACGCGTATAGCACGTATTAGCTCTACAGATGCTCTGCCCCGAAGCTTTGACCTGTGTCTGATATGGTCAAACCACTGTCCCTCACTTATTGAAGTCAGTATTCTTAGAAACATCTTGCACCTCGACGCTGTCTCTCTGTCAGGCTGAGGCTCTCTCTTCAGTAGAGATACCTCGCCTAGAGCTCCCATCTCTGCGACGAAGACTTCGCGATACCCAACTACGTGAGCTATCGTGTCCAGAACGCGAGTCACTGTGCTACACCTGTCCTCACTAGGCAGTATGTACACGAAGACGTACTCGGATCCTCTCCTCAAAGATAACACGCAGCCTCCCGGAACCTCAAACAAGACGTCCAGCTCGTAGCCGGCGTGCTTGAGCTTCTTTATGACTCGACTAGCTACGTTGCTTATGCTTGTTGAGTCAGGCTGCCTCATTAGAGCTTCTGCATGAGTGTAAGTATGTTCTCCACGATGTTTATCAGCACATAGGGTGTTAGCCCTGATCTTGCTCTTCTATACCTCTTGAAGATCTCGCCTACCCGTATAGTCACTGATCTGTCTCTTATCCTGATTATTGCCTTCTTCAGTAGCTCAACGTATGGCTCATACACTAACAGTCTTCTCTCTGGATAGAACCTGAACTCGCCGAGAAACGTGTAGTATCTCGAGTTTGTTAACTTGGCAACGATGCCCATTATCGATATGAATGCTCTCGCAAAGAGCAGATATCTGTCTAGCTCGCCTGATAGCGATACAGCTCTTCCCTCTCTCACCAGTACAGAGTACGGTACATCATTTATTACCTGCGTGGCAAACAGCACATTATTGTACACTATGCTTACTGCACGAACACCATGGTCACGCGTCACTGCAATGAGTCCACGGTAGGGCACGGCCATGTTAACCAAGGTGTTAGATTATTAGATGAAGATATAGCCGCAGTGCCGAGCTACTTAGCCTCCAGAGGAGTCAAGTCGCAGGGACACTTACCGAACGTCTTTCTGTAACACGTTGAGCAGTACATTGCTCCACACTGTGGACACACATAGTACTCCTCATGCCGGTATATCCTCTTGCCGCATCTCCAACATCGACCAATCATTAAGGTCTTTGGTACGTATACCATGCAGGTACAGTCGCTTAGGGCATCTTTTAAGTATTTATCTAGGCTCGACCTAGCTTAAGTACGTGCAGATCGATGCTGTGTTTCTAGTTGAGCTAATATATGATGCGCCTAAGTTCTATCCGCTTTCGCTCACTACACCACTACCACTAGTTATATGTGGCGGACTACGCCTAGCAGAGCAAGCTTATCTCCGCACAAGAGACAGTGCCGAAAACAAGGATGTGGAGCTAGTCCAAGTTGTTCGCCCACATCTTGCAGTAGACTGGGAGAGAATAATTCCAGGACTACTACTGAGAGATCTCCTGAACGTAAATCTTAGGCTGATCACAGTGTCTTACAGAGACCTTGAGAGAGTACTCTCAAGATACGACAACGCAGTTATCCTCCCAGCAACAGCTCTTCCCTCCACCAAGGATGTGGATGTGTGCAGGGCTAGACTCAAGAATCTAGGCACTAGGGATCTGCTAGATCTTGCCGAGAAATATCGAGGTAGGAAGATAGAGACTATATGTGGTCTCCTGAGAGATAATGTTAGTCTTCTAGAGGAGACGCTGCGAATGCTTCAATGCGACAAGTGTCTAGTCGTTGAGAGTGAAGTAGATCAGGGAGTGAAGGTTGAGAAGCCCTGTGTCCTGTACAGATGTACTGTGAGACCTTTCACCATAGTGAGAGCAGGCACCGTGGCGTATCCTCACAGCGTGATTGGAGGAGAGGTCAAGAATAGCATAATTGACGTGTACTCTCACAAGGAGCATCATGGCTATCTTGGTGACAGCTACGTTGGCAGATTCGCTAACCTTGGTGCAGGAACAACAACATCAAACTTGAAGAATACTAGAGGTACCATAAAGTACCTGGGGCTCGATACGGGAATTAGGAAGCTAGGCTCAGTCATCGGTGACTTTGTCAAGACATCTGTAGGCACGTACATATATTCAGGGAAGTGTGTAGGACCATACAGTCACGTGTATCACGTGGTTGACATAGACGTACCACCTTGCACCATATATCGAGGAGGAAGAAGAACGAGAATGATTCTCGAGAAGCTTCTTCAGTTCATTGAGCGTGACTGTGCGAGATACTTGGTAGATGTTGAGCTTGAGAAGAAGATTGCAGTAAGAGTGTACTGGGGCACTAGGATTCTATATGAATCTTCTCTTCAAGACCTCGCGTTCAAGCTCAAATAGCTCCTTCATCAGGTCTGAGCCACGTTCAACCTTGCTGGCAACGAGGTCTATTACTGCCTCAATCTCGTCCAGGCTGAGCTTAGTGCATAGTAGACATACTGCAATCTTACCATACTTCTCCACGAGCCTTGATGTTCTCTCAAGCATGCTTCTCAGACTTGCTACCTCATGTCTGCTGGAGCCTCTCCTCAAGTCCTCTACAAGCCTCTTAACTTTGTCCTCACTGAGCCTGACGACTCCCAGCCTCCTTGAGCCACACTTTGGGCAAGACACTACGTCTGGCAGGTCTCTGACGGTGCTTATGTACACGTTGTAGCAGTTCATGCATACCAATGTTACGGTCTCGTTCAGTACCCTTGATCTGAAACTAAGCTCTGCGAGCACTCTGTATCCTTCTGGTCCAGTAAGCTCAACTTTCCCGCTAAGCCTCTCTATGATCTCGCTCGTTATTGGTGAAGGCTCCGAGGACTCGATTATCTCCATCTTTATCTCTCCGTCTCTGATCCTTGATAGGACCTTGAGAGTGACATCGAGATCGTAGTCTCTGTCTAATGTCTCCTTAAGAGCTTCCTCGAACACTGGCGTGCCTCTAAATGCCTCAAGTATCGTGCTAAGAGAGATGCTGCTGAGATCAGCACTCTTTGGAATAGCGTTGAACCTTCTAGCAACATGTATGAACCTTCTCTTAAACGATCCTGACTTCACCACTGCATCAATAAGCATTGCTCTTATAGCCTCTGGCTGAAGAGAGGCCAGATCGAGAACTACTTGTCTCAGATCAGTAGCTGAGATCTCGCTGGAAGTTTCTATCATTATCGCATAGGGATCTGAGTACTCTCTGACAGATGAGCCGTATCTCTGTGAGATGTACTCTGCTAAGAGCTTAGAGAGGGTCCTATTGACTAGGGTACCGAACGTTGCGTGTATTATGACTAGCTGACCAGCTTTCTCTATGACCACCTTGTCGTGCTTTGGAACTGGGAATCCTCGTGAGATTTGCTCTCCCAGTTTCTTAACTATGTACCTCAACGTTGATCTTGAGACCTTAAAGTCACGCTCAAGCTGGGCAATTATCTTCTCTTCCTCCTTTACGGTCTCTAGAAGCTCAGCTATCTTCTCCATGTACTTGCCAACATCTTGAGCTATGTCATAGGGCACAGGTATCTCCTCGCCAATCCATGCAGGTATTGCTCCTATTGGGTCGGGAGCCTCCTCGACTAGGATCTTATCCTTCCTGACGTCAACTATGACCCATACTTTTCCCCTAAACACGAATTTTGTCCCGGGAGATGC
>JALWFJ010000124.1 GCA_027036495.1 Thermoproteales archaeon | reverse complement strand
TGCTAGTTGCGTGGAGCATAAAGTACCACATCATGTGCATGCTTAACAGGGAGCTAGAGTCTAGAATAAGCTCATGCACAAACCTTCTCCAGCTCATAAACGTGGTTGCAAGCTATCAACAAGCAGTGAATGAGGCTCTGAAGTCATGTACAGACATCTTCGATATCGTGAAGCTCGTGCCTAAGATCAGCGTGAGGCATCAGAGCGTTGACAGAGCAGTGAGAGCACTCCTTGAGGCACTGTCAGACTCTGGGCTCCTAGCTAGCGAGGACAAGGTAGTTCTCTTAGACAACTATAACAAGACCATATATAGCGTGAGGCTTCGGCTGAGAAGCATTAGAGAGCTCGAGATAAGCTCTGATGCGCTTCTTTTTATTAGAGAGAACCTGTACAGGCTATCATGCACTTTTCAGACAGCAGCTCTACCTCTCGAGCTCATGTACATCAGAGGACTGATGCCGCTGCTGACAATCTGTGTGCTTTACTCAAATCTGTGTAAGAGCGCTACAGAGTTCATGTACAACTTTGATGCTGTAGGATTATCGGTGTATACTAGGTACGTGATCGGCTTAATGAGAAAGCTTGGACTAGAGCTAGTCACTCTAGACTACTCTAGTGTCAGGTTCTCCTGACATAGCATATACCTGTAACTTCGATCACTCCAGGCTCACCTTCCGCGCCATCAACCTTAAACTTCACTCCAAGCACTCTCTCAACAACATATATGTTCGTCACTGTGTGCAGAGTTATCTTTGACACACCTATCCTTGATCTGCCCTCTGCTAGCGCTATGTATGGTATGAGCATGTCTCCCATGTGACTATCAAAGGCTCTTCCAGGTGATAGCTCCTGAAGAAGCTTCTCTGCAGCCTCTCTGCCAACATGCTCTGCTGGCTTGCCTTTCTCGCCTATGGCATCAGCACCAATTAGAAGTCCCTTGTCGGATCTGGCGTAGAGGACTATACCGGATCCAGGACCTAAGTGTGGGTCTCTCTCAGGAGGATAGTACTCAAGCTCTATGTCTATGGGGACATTGACTCCATGTCTCTGAAGGTACTCTCTTGCTGCTTTAGCTTGACGCTCAGCGACGTGTGCTGGAAGCTTAACGCAGTGAGATCTACCTCTGATCTCGACGAGTCTACCAAAGTCAACGTGATCTACAGGGCTGAGCTTGTCTACTGGTGTTACTATCAGTCTCACACGTCCACCACCGCGTGGGTAGTGACCACGTCTGAGAACGTTGATCTCTGCCTTAACCCCCATCAGAGACAGTGTTGGAAGCAGCACGTAGCGGACATAGTCTATAGGTGGTGACCAGCGTACATCAGTGCCTCCTGTGATCTCGACCTCGCACCTGTCTGGAGCAAACACTAGTACAGGTAGTATTGCCTGAATGACGAGAGATATGCTTCCAGCTGTTCCAATGTTGAAGCTGAACCTGCCTGCTCTAAGTCTGCCAGGTATGAACGTGAGCTCTCTGGATCCCTTGTATGCTCCCTCAACCTTAGCGTTGCATAGCTCTGCGACTGCCATGACGCTGGTCAGGTGCTGAGGCTGCAGTCCAGGATTTGATCTCTTTGCGCGTATGTTGTATATCCTGATTGGACGACCTGTGAGCGCTGAGAGGGCAAGCGCAGTTCGGAGAATCTGGCCTCCACCCTCGAGAATGCTGCCATCAATCTCTATTAAGGACATACTCGACGGTACGAGAGAAGAATAAAAATCTCTACTACCTGAGACTGAGGAGCTGCTGGCAGATGTTCCACATTTCTAAGTCTCGGCGAGGCTGATTCTTGACTTAAGCTTGTCAATAGCATGACCCGTGCCGACAAGCACCAGTATCCAGCCTATGAATGATAGCACAGGTAGGAACATGCCTATTATGAACAGTATGCCAGCAGCAAGGAACGTTCCCTCACCTAGCCTGTCATTTAGCCTGAACATGCCAATAGCCAGGCCAATGTAGCCAATTAGCCTAAGAATAAATCCCACTAGCTCGATTATGAGAAACACAGCCATTGCTAGACCATAGCTGCCAGGAAATGGCA
>JALWFJ010000123.1 GCA_027036495.1 Thermoproteales archaeon | reverse complement strand
CGTAGCCATACAGCATTATGAGCAGAAAGCTCGTCACGACTGAGAGCTCTAGAAACACGAAGGTGAGTATCAGGTTGCTGGAGTAGACTATTCCTAGAAGCCCAACACCATAGAGCAAGTACAGCACATAGTATAGGGATAGATTCCTCCCGGCACCTAGCTCCTCCAACCTATGCTCCATATATGGGAGAGAGTACACAGAAACTGCTGTTAAGACAATGGACGTGACTAGTGCATACACTGCGGAGCACGGATTTAGCCACAGGCTAACCCTGCCTATCAGTGGGAGAGAGATTACGGTGCTCTCGCATACTTTCACTCCTGTCCTCATAACATAGCTGAGAGGAGGCAGCAACGTCAGAGCAAGCACTACTGTGGACAAGGTAGCATACACGTAGTTTGGAACCCTGTCTCTACCGATAGAGCCTAGCAGAGCTATCAGTGCTGCAACAGCTGTTGGAGCTATGACTATGTAGCTCCAGAGATGAACAGGCTCAAGCATGATCACCTGTCAGCTACTGGGACCGTCACTCTGCGCTTAACTCTTGCCACTCTAAAGAGGAGAGCAATCAGCACCACGGTCTCTGAGACTGACGCTATGAACAGTGAGAGAGCAAGCATGCCAGCAGTGTTTGGGTACACCTCGTAGAGCGGTATCAGGCCTAGAAGTGCTCCCAGAAACATGACCTCGAGTCCTATCAGCACCCTGACCAGGTCACGCGTTGCTGCAGCTACTGCGCACCCAGCCGCCACTAGCATGACTGCGGATGCTATCGTCGTGAGGTTCATTGGACAAGCCCCCTTCTCGAGATGTTTAGAGCTACTAAAACAATTACTAGTGCCGACACCATCAGGATGATTATCAGCGGCAGCCACCTCACCACAAGCAGCTTAATGTCCATGCCGTGAGGAGTCACGTGAGCAATCTTTCCCCTGATGATGAGTGGGACAAGAGCTGCAAGAACTATCAGCGGCAAGACCTTCCTAGCTCTCTCACTATGACCACGTGTCTGCTCTATGGCCGATGCAGCCACCACGACTAAGACTATCACGACGCCGATGTATATCAGCAAGACTAGCAGTCCAAGAAAGCTGAAGCCAGCTAAGAACGTAGCTAACGCGACAATGAGAGCTGTGGGTAGGAGCAGTGACGCAGCAAAGACGTTATCTCTGACAGCCAGGATGGACAGAGCAACCAGTGGTGCAAGAAGTGAGACTAGGTCTACAGGACTCATACCTACCTGTCACACTCTGGTGGGAAGTGTCCAAAGCTCCCGTAGACTGCTGGAACGTCTGCTAGCCTGTACCCGATCATTGCCTGCATCATTCCTCTGAGACTGTAGTAGGATGGTGTCATCACTCTCAGCCTGTACAGACTAGCTTCTCCACCTCTAGACACTACCTGCATGTACATCAAGCCACGAGCACCCTCAACTCTCATGTCAGCAAACCCGCGAGGAAGCTCGACACGTGCAAACACAGCTAGAGGCTTGCTCTCTGGGACCCCAAGCTCACGAGCAACTTCAAGAACTTCCTCAGACACGATCCTTCCCGAAGGCATTGACTTAAGTGCTTGACGTACAATCTTCATGCTCTGCTCAATCTCGAGAAGCCTTAGAATAGTTCTCGCATAGCAGTCACCCTCATCGAGAACTGGCACCTCAAAGTCCAGAAGTGGATACACCTCGTACCCAACGACTCTCCTAGCATCATAGCACACTCCTGATGCTCTGAGGTTAGGACCAACGACTCCAAGCTTGACTGCGTCACTCCTTGTCAAGACTCCCACCTCTCTCAGCCTTGCCTTCACTGCCGCGTTCTCGATGAATATTCTCCTGAAAGACTCGAGCTTTCTCTCAATGTGGCGGAGTGCCTTCTCTATGAGCCTAAGATGCTTCTCTGTTAGGTCGTATCGAACTCCTCCAGGTATTATTGCAGTTGGTGCATGTCTTGACCCAGCATAGTGCGAGAACACCTCACAGATTAGCTCTCTCATGCCAAAGCACCACATGTATCCTGTGCTGTGGCCAAGAAATATCGACAGTATTCCTAGATCGTAGAGGTGGGTCCCTATTCTACAGAGCTCGCACAGCACCACGCGGATGTATCTTGCTCTGTCGCTAGGGCTGATCTTGAGCAGCTTCTCTAGCGCATTAACGTAGCATAGCGTTATGTTTGCGGGATCAGTTAGCGACACTCTCTCAAGCACTGGCAGCATTGCAATGTAGTGTCTCTTCTCTGCAAGCTTCTCTACTCCTCTGTGGACATACCCTGGATCAGGATACGCGTCAACAACCACGTCGCCGTCAAGCACGAGAAAGAAACGGAAGTGTCCACTGCCTGGATGCTGAGGACCTACTGCCAGAAGTATCTTGCCATCCTCAAGCTCCCGTATTCTCTCCAAGTAGAAGAGGCTTGGGCTAGGTCTGTAGTCTGGAGCCTCCGGGATCGTCTCCAGAGGGAAGTTGCTCAGCTTCTCCTGAAGCTTGACGAAGGATGCCAGTATCGCCTCTGGAAGTGGTGGGCAGCCAGACACATATATGTCCACGGGCAGAACCTTGTCCGCTGGGACAACATGGTAGCTTCCACTGAAGAGACCGCAAGACAGGGCACAGGATCCTAGCGCAATGACGTACTTCGGATCAGGCATCTGCTCATACACTAGCCTCAGATGCTTAGCCATCTTCAACGTGACTGTCCCCTCAACAACTAGCAAGTTGCAGTGTCTAAGTGCCGGCATTGGGAGCAGGCCATGACGCTCAGCATCAAATCCGGGACCAAACACGTGAGCAAACTCGACGCCACAGCAAGCAGTGACTATGTGAACGGGCCACAGAGAGTACTTGACAGCCCAGCCGAGCAACTTAACGTCACGCAGTAGCCCCCTTATGTCCATTCCTTAATCTCACTACTGTACCTGACTGCCAATATAAGTGTTAGTACTGAGACGACCGCGGTGACCACTAGAACCATGACAAAGCACGGAGTAAGCCCACCTAGACCTAGGAGCAAGAGTATTAGAAAGATGCACTCAAGCACGACAATCACGTAGACGTACCCAAAGTACTGAACAACCAGCTTACTCTTTGCAGGACCTATTGGAGGATTACCAGCTTCGAACCTCTCCCTCTTGTAGAGACCTCTCCTTCTCCTCAACAGCACGCTTACAACATAGTTCAATAGAAACACTAGGAGAAGAAGCGCGAACGTGGATACGGCTAGCAGCACTACGCCTATAAGACTCATTACGTGGCAGACACTCGGCCTCAGGGAAAAATAAAGAATATTTTTGTAATCCTTGGCAAGAACCTAGGACAGTGAGCATAATCAGGGAGATAATTGGACCAATAGTCGAGGGATTGAGAGCACTAGTGAAACCACAGAGAATGAGCATAGACTTCCCCGATGAGCTTAGAGCGGTGCCGGAAAACTACAGAGGCGTGATCGAGCATCACTACAGCGAGTGTACTGGATGTAGAGTATGCTGTAGAGTATGTCCCTCGGGAGCTGTAGAGCTACAGTATGAGCTAGATGGGAAGTATAGACCAAGCATAGACTACTCAAGGTGTGTCTTCTGTGGACTATGTGTTGACTCGTGTCCCACAAGTGCGCTTAGACACGTGAGATATCAAGAGATAGTGACTGAGGATAAGTGCAGACTGAGGTTTGGGCCGGCTCAGCTAACTCTAAGTAATCTTAGGGAGGTTGTTGTGATACGTGATGAGAGAAGGGAGATCACGTATGAGGTTGAGGGGGGACGTGTCAGGAAGGCTAGGTCTGTCAAGAGGTGAGATGTTTCCCCTTATAGATCCTGATAAGCCCACTGTAGAGTGGGGAACATGATTGAGGGGAAGATTGAGGGGAAACTAGTACTACAAGACGACAGGTACGATCTCGCAAGGACATCGCTTGCATTAGCTAGACTTGCTCTTCGAGAAAAGGAGATTGTCACGCTGAGCGACCTGAGGAGCACGCTTGAGGATGTTGATGAGATCGTGATGTGCGATGAGTGTCCATGCTCGGACTACATATCTAGGTCCATCATCACTACCTGCTTCAGGAAAGGTAGAGCAAGACTGAGAAGACTAATAGATCACGTCTCGGAGATTGCCTCAAGCGCCATATATAGCCCCTCCCAGGACGAGCTTCACATACCTCACCTGAGCGCTATCAGGAGAGTAAAAAAGTTGAAAGGACTGGCAATGAAGCTTGCTGAGGCTGCATTCAGACAGAGATTCTACTTCAGAGATAGAGGAATAGAGATACTCTACCGCAAGATGTACATTGGAGTACCTGACCTTATCAGGTGCATAAACAGGCTACCAGTGGTTCTAGACATAAAGCTTCAGAGTGACGCCATGCACGTACTAGTAGAGTTTCCAGAGAACATCTTCAGAAGCGTAGCTAAGAGAGTCATCAAGAGACTCCTAACCCCAAATGGACTACTGATACAGTCAATGGATCTAGCTGCCCAGCTTGCCACGATAGACCGAATAAGAAACAAGTGGAAGAGAGAAGGAGCAAGAGACGTACTCGACGTTGTTGGAGTGTTCGCTAGCCGATTTCTTAGAAAGATCGCGAGAAGAGACGTGATAGAAATGTTGGAGAAGTGGATCTACGAGTCAGGACTTGGAGACATGATCACGATAGTGTTCTTCGACAAGAAGGGAGACATCAAGGTCATTGGCAGAGATCAGGAGAGGTTCGAGTATCTCGCTGTCAGGTACAGTCCAAGAGCAATAGCAGCACTAATTCCGGGAGTAGACCTCGTTGCAGGGGAAAGAATATACATATTCTGGCACACGGAAGCCAAAAGGACAGGTCAAGTTAGATAGACATGACAGCTACCAATAACTAGAGTAATTGTTCCTAGGTCAACCCTGTGTCCAAGCCTGGAGAGCTCCTCCCTAACTCGCAACATGAGCTCTCTCACCAGGAAGGCATTATGCACAAAGGCGTGCTCCACATCATGACTTCTCAGATACGCAGTAGAGTGAATACGTGAGTCCCGCACCATTAACTGTATGTGTGTTATGCAGGGTGGCTCCTCTAGTAGAATGTCACTAGGCCTCCATAGAGACACAACACACTGCCTAGTATGTATATCTTGTGAGAGCTTTCTGACAGCCTCACTTAAGAGGTCAACTTCGCCTCTTCTAAGTCTCTCACCATACGTGTATGCAAATCCTTGCTCCTGTACACCTTCTATGAATCTTCTACAGTACTCCATTAACACGTCTCTGTTCTTTACCGGGTAGCTCTCTGGGATCTTGTCGGCCTCTGGGTCAAGTATATGTACAATAACGTTGATTAGCTCTCTAGTAGGTCCAAACCTGGACTGGACTTCTTTACCGTGTTCCCTAACTAGTGACAGAAGGATCTCATAAGCGTCAGCAATGGTATCAGCAACGAGTACAGTCAGCGTATCGCTCATTGTCTCGACAAACCTCTTCTCAACTCTCTGAGTGATTGTGTACCGGACAGGCTCCGTGTCAAAGGCGCCAGGATCAAAGAACACGTACTCAGAGCCCTTTATCTTCATTAACACACGGTTCCACGGTTCTTGAACACATGCATAGATCACGTTACATGTTAGCTCAAGAACGTTGTCGTCCCGAACCTCGGTCTTGTCTACTATTAGGTCAACTACAGTTACTTGTCTACGAAACCTCTCAACAAGCTCAAGAGGTATGTTTGGTAAATATCCTGTAGGTATATCTCTACAAGGCTCACCTGGGCCACAGAGTATGCGTCTAGTCTTGGGATCAACCCCATAGCGATGAAGCATCACCAGCGCCTTACCTGACCTATATCCAGGACTCTCGTGGCCAGCAACGATGAGCCAACGTATATTGGGATTAGCCAAGATGTTACACACAACCTTCTCTGTACCAATACAGGTAGTCTTACAGAACCCACTGATAGCAACACCCATGTCAACAGCGTGCCTAATCAAGACCTTACCAAGCTCATCATCGTTAGGCACTAACACAGCAACAGGATGATACTTGTTTCCCAAGAAATACAGTCCAGGCTCAACAGGCCAGTTATCAGGAACATTACACTTCGCAGGCACTAAAAGGACACTAGAGAAAAGAGATAAAAAGAGTTGCTCACACAACACAACAGAAGCAACAGCCCCGGTAGTATAGCCCGGCCAAGTATGCGGGCCTTTCGAGCCCGTGACCCGGGTTCAAATCCCGGCCGGGGCACCAGGAAACTTCTCAGTACTCTCACCAACACCATCTATACCATACATGCTATACGTAAGTGAGAACTTTATAACTACAACTTTAGACCAGACGAACTAACTCATCATACTATGAAACGCGATCAAAAGTTAAGTAATCTCTCTTAGTCAAATTAATTCAACATTTTACCCTCTTGACTTGACCTCTGAACATTGCTTAAATAATAAGTCA
>JALWFJ010000122.1 GCA_027036495.1 Thermoproteales archaeon | reverse complement strand
CACTGAGCAGAGACGTCGTGAAGAGGATAATAGCAAACAGCGAGAAGCTTGGAAGAGAACTTGCAAGACTAAGCAGGTTCCTAGTGATTGGCGAGTCAATACCTGCCGGAACAACCACAGCAATGTCAACCATGGTTGCTCTCGGATATAATGCCTGGGGTAGAGTCTCAAGCGCCTCTCCTAGCAATCCAGTGGAGCTGAAGAAGAGCGTTGTACGTGAGGCGTTGAGGCGTGCAGATCTTCTAGAGAGACCTACAGGGGACGCCATTGAGGCAGTGTCAAGAGTAGGAGACCCAGTGATACCGGCTGTAGCCGGAGTAGCGGCTGGTGCACTTAGATCAGGTTCACGAGTTCTCCTAGCCGGAGGAACACAGATGTGCGCCGTAGTGGCAGTATTCAAGCACATGTACGGTGAACCAGATCCTGACAGGCTAGCTATAGGTACCACAAGGTGGATCGTGGAGGATAAGTCTGCGGACATGGTTGGGCTACTCTCAGAGATCTGGCCAAATTTTGCACTTCTATCATCAGAATTTAACCTCGGTGAGTCAAGGTTTGAAGGACTTAGAGCATACGAACAAGGCTTTGTGAAGGAGGGTGTTGGAATGGGAGGACTTCTATGTGTCACCGAGCTGAGAGGAGTACCCAGAAGCGTGATACTAGAAACCGTAGAGAAGCTCTACGAGAAGGAGCTACTTGAACCAAGTAAGGCTCTAGGCTTAACGAGTTCAGCCTAACACTCACTTAGTTACTTAGTGAGCGTTTTAAATACAGGTTCTCCGTATAGTCTACCTGAGTGATGTGTCGGATTTCAACTGACATGTAAGTGATGAGGAGCGCCTAACTGAGAACTATATTCTCAGATCTTCTGTCTCTCCAAGCCTCTTAACTATGGGCTTTACAGGTATTACATCCCTCTTTGTGCCAAGAACCACAAAGGATATCGTCTTGGCAAGAGGCCTAGTTTCCCCTATGTAGACTATGTCTCCTGGCTTGACCTCAATACAGGGTGGGAGTCTTGCGTGAATCTTCTTCCTTCTCCACTCATACCTCTTGTACTTATGGTCGTAGTGAAGCCACTCATGGAGGCACACGGCAAACTTTGGATGAGCCTTAACTACCTTAACTTCGAGCACCAGTCCTCTCACCTTAAGGTGCCCGTGCCATGGACATAGCTCATCTGTGCAGACTCTTCTAGGCGGTGCAATCCACGGTATGCCTACATGGCGCACTCTTATCTTGATCCCCGATGGAAGCTCAATTATCTCTCCCGGCCTAGGTCTCTCAGGTAGCTCGTACACCTGTACTCCGCCAATCAGTGTTACTTCACCACTTGACATCTCCGTTCCCAGAGGTAGTTCCAGTAATAAATCCTTCCACGTCACATCGATACTCTCTTAAAGACCTCTCTCACTGTTCGGTCAACAAGAGCCTTAATGCTGTCTGGCATGCTTGGCATCTCTACTCTAAGTAGTCCAAGCACAAGCAAGCTCTTAGCTTCCTCCTCGGACAGACCCTTAAGCATGAGGTAGGTAAGCTCCTCCTCGGAGAGCTTTCCTATAGCAGCCTCGTGCGACAACTGAACATCCTCGGTAAATGCCGCCAGCTCGGGAGTCGTCTTGATCTTAGCAGCATCTGAGAATGGTACTGCGGTACACTCAATGTGTCCTCTTGATCCTCTGCTATACGCCTCTATCCTAGATACAGAGTCTATCTCACATCTCTCAAAGGCTGCAGCCCTAGACACTATCATCGCGCTAGAGCTATCTCCAACTAGCTTTGCCTCATCTCTTATAAGGTACCTTCCCTCACCCCTACCGACAACAACCGTGCTTAGTGTTGCTTGTGCATTTCTCTCAAGAGCTGCCTTAGTCACTACCTCTGACTCCTTAACCGGAGTGTGAGTGAAGTACAGCGTGTTGAGCATGGAGTCTTGTTCTAGCTTAGCTACCGTGAGCGATCTGACCTCGCTAGTCCTGTTCCAGGAGTGCAACATTACTACATGAAGTCTCGCACCAGGTCCAACATAGACCTCTTCTACGCTTATATGAGCAACGTTCTCTGCTTTTGGAACAGCCATGCACCCCT
>JALWFJ010000121.1 GCA_027036495.1 Thermoproteales archaeon | reverse complement strand
CTAAGAGTTATCGGTCCCTCACCCCATGCAGCCATTCTCTCAGTATAGTACAGCACAGGTAAGACATACCAGTCATAGGTCCTGTATCCATCGCTTATCTGAACGTAGTCTAGCGTCTCATCAACATTGAATATCCCGTAGAGCACCATGTAGGTTCTCTCCGGGAGAACATTTCCTGGATAGATCTCACCTACCTTCAGCATAAAGCCAACACTCTGAGCCTCCTCACCATAGAGATGCTCTGGCTTAAGAGGCTCAACACTTCCATTCATCCTCCTAGCAAGATCCTTTGCCCTCTTCCACGCCAGCCTAGCAATCTCGTGAAAAATCGGAGAGACCGAACTTATGAGCTGAGGACCTGCATCCTCAAACTCTCTAACCTCCTCTGCCTCCTCTCTTCTTGAGATCCTGCGCATTGTCAATGCATACTAGATAGATCTATAAAAACTACGCTTCACCTCACGAGAGGCAAGGATTTAACCACCCAACCCACATAATGCCTCTTAAAGCACGGTTGACGGGACCGATAACGGGTCCAGGATGATACCGTGATGCACGCCGGGACTCTCACATTAACAAATTAACCCACTCTAGAAAACCAACTACAGTGGATGCCCCTTAGACGTGAGGTTTTCCTCTGGCTAAAGACAGCAGAAGAAGATCTTGCCGACGCTGAAGATGCTCTTGCTAGAGGAAGATGGTTTAGAGTGGCTTTTTTCGCGCAGCAAGCAGTTGAAAAAGCTCTAAAAGCACTCTTCTTCATCGTTAGAAGAGAGGAACCACCACGAACACGCTCAATACCTGACCTCTACTTTAAGCTTAAAGAGGCTGGATTTAGGCTACCTGAGGATCTAGAGCAACAGATCTACGTCCTAAGCAAGTACTATACTGTAACCAGATATCCTGATGCTGCGAATGGATTACCAAGCGAGAGTGTAGATAAGGTTGAAGCCGAGAGAGCACTAGAAATCGCGAGGAGAGTCATAAGCTATGTCAGAGAGTACGTTAAGAGACATACCGACTAGAGTCTTGAATAATATCAGGAAGCTGATAAGTGAGCTATCTAGGAGGTTTCGTATCGTTGAGGTTTATCTGTTTGGGAGCTATGCTAAGGGAACCTGGATTAAGACAAGTGATGTTGATCTTATCATAGTCTCACCTGACTTTGAAGGTGTACCTTACCTCAAGAGACTTGACATAATCTACAAGATTGAGTGGGATCTAGGGATAACACCATTTATTGAGGTCATACCACTCACACCAGATGAGTTTAAGCGAAGAATAGAAGAGAGCAGTGTTCTACGTGATGCGAGAAAGTACTGGATTAAGATACTCTAGAGCAGCTTAGATTAGTGGCTCAAGAGAGCAGGCCTGTGCTTTAGCTTTCCTCAGACTACCTGTAACTCTTCTTGACACTACAAGTACGGGTCTCTCCTCAACATGTCTCACGAGGACTATGCTTGCTCTCAGATATGGTAGAAGCCTAGTTGTTACCCTGAAGACAACTCGGTTCTTATGCCTAAACACTGGCAGGAGAGATCCCTTGATTATCCTAACACCAAGAAGCTCCTGAAACTTCCTCCTAACAGCATCACACACGGCATCTAGAAGCTCTGCAGGATAGACCTCAACCACAACGTATCGAGCCACGCCTCCTCATAGAGAAAGAAATATAAAACAATACCTTAACAGAAAGTAAGCGAGGAGCACGCGGAGAAGCCGGGTGGTGTAGCGGCCAAGCATGGCGGGCTCTGGAGCGGGGCTCCGCGGAGAGACCCGCTGACCCCGGTTCGAATCCGGGCCCGGCTACCACAATACATTTCTGCAGTGATAGAGCCTCTCCTTTTGCAAAAATCAAGTCAATGCTACTAGATACACTGACGCTATGTATTCTGTTAGGTCTATACTCTACACGTTATCTTATTGTGTTCTCTTGAGCTAGAAGTTCCCCGGAAAGTCTACGTATACTATCTCTATTGCCTCTATTGCGTATAGTGATACTTTTCGCACTATTCGCTCTATATGAAATAACTGTTGTAAGGTAAATTTCTTCCAGTTATAGTTAGATCTTTTCCTTTCTCCGCGTCTAATCCAAATTAGCCTTAATTT
>JALWFJ010000120.1 GCA_027036495.1 Thermoproteales archaeon | reverse complement strand
GAGAGCACACTCATACTTGAGGATCCTCCAAGAAAGGTCACGCTGTATCTTCCTAGGAACACTCTGAAGAGAGGAGACAAGATACTCATAGTCGACGACATAGTCAGGACAGGCAGGACCGTGCAAGCACTCATAGACATGTGTAGGAAGGCTGATGCATGTGTCGTAGGCGTGTCCATTCTCATAGCTCTAGGATCCGAGTGGTACTCTAGACTCAGATGCACTGATGCTAAAATTGACGTTGTTCTTCAACTTCCTAGAGAGACATGCTTAGCAACCTGCTTGGAGCGCTCATAGCTGTACTTCTAGTATCCTCCTACTATCCAACACTCCTCCAGGTCGTGACATCAATTATTGGAAGGAGAACATGCGAGAACATCTGTATCTTTAGGAGGGAGACCAAGAAGGGAGGAAGACTTATCGTACTTCTACCCGTCAAGAGAGAGCCAGTAGACCTCATAAGGGAGTTTCTTGAGAAGAATCGTCCTTTTCTGAGGAGAGCATCACTTGTGTGCATAGTAGCAGAGGGATACTCGGACAGTGAGAGAAGCAGCTTGGAGAGAATGACGAGACAGATAGCTGATCTGGAGATCAAGCTACTATTTCAGCATGGATCAAGAAATAAGGCACAGGCACTAAATAGAGCTCTAGCACTTCTTCAGTTAAGCGACCAGGACGTTGTCATGGTGTTAGATGTTGACTCACGAGTTAGGTCTATACCTGAACACTTACCTGATGTTGCAACACCTGTCTGGCGCGGATATACGAGGATAAGGTCCATGCTTGGTCTCGGTCAAGTCATCGGGTATCACTACTATGAGCAAGTCATGAGAGGTCTAGGCTCAGCTTCGGGCTGGAGACCACTGCTAGGTTCAGGTCTGACAGTGAGGATGGGAGTGCTGAGGCGGCTTGGCATGTTTAACGAGGATGTCATACTTGAAGATGTTGAGCTAAGTCTCAGAGCTCTCTATGCAGGCTATACCGTGGCTCAGCCTGCTGATCTCGTGGTTGAGGTTCAGGTGCCATCTACGTACAGCAGCTTTGTGAGACAGCAGTGCAGGTGGGCTTACGGAACTATGCAGCTAGTGAGAAGATATCTGAGACTTCTACTTAGGAGACCTCTAGTGCTTCTGTACCTGCTTCAGTATGTATCGTACCCATCACACATGTTGCTTGCATGTACGGTATATGCATCATGTCTCCTAGATGTAACACCTCCTCTCCCGCTTCAACTCTCGCTTCTCGTGCTAGTCTACGTGCTACTATGCGCATATACCTACGTGCTCTGCAGACTAACTCCGCCCACGACGACGATAAAGGAGAAGCTTGTAGCACTTAACAGGGTCAACATGGCTTACGTGCTTGTGGCACCTAGGCTTCTAGTCGATATTGCTCGTGGGCTTCTAGGTCTCGAATACAGGTGGATACCAACACCGAAGCTGGAACGTATCGACTCTTGGAGACACAGAGCAAGCATGTTCAAGATTGAGCTAGTGCAGTCCTTGACCTTCGCTATCCTACCTGTGCTGTGCTTAGCTACTCACGGCATAGGAATCTTCCTGAGCAATCCCCTCTCTCTCCTAGCACTAGCATACACGGCATCGGCAGTGTGGGGATACGTGAGAGCAGTGCAGAGAGACTTGGCGTAGGGTCTACAGATAGTCAAGTATTGTTCGCTCACTCTTGTCGTTATCTCTGCCTTTAAGTAGCTCAAACGCTCTTCTAAGATCCTCTCTTATGTATTCGCGAAGTCTTGGATTGTACAGCGCAGCTGCTGGATGATATGTAGGCACTACCCTTATGTCGAGTCCAAGTATTTTTACTCTGAGGACCTTGCCTCTGATCTTTGATATCTGATGCACCTCGCTCTCACGATATCCAGCTAGCTTCAGTATCTCTCTCGCACTGTGCCTGCCTAGGCACACTATGAGTCTCGGTCTTATTATCTCTATCTGGCGAACCAGATATGGAAGGCAGGAGCTTATCTCGTCTGGCTCTGGATCTCTGTTGCCTGGAGGTCTACATTTCACGATGTTGGTTATGTAGACCTCGCCTCGAGACACTCCAAGCTCAGAGAGCATCCTTGTTAGAAGCTGTCCCGCTGGTCCAACAAATGGTCTACCTTGCTCATCCTCCTTCTCTCCTGGAGCTTCGCCGACAAGCATGATCTCTGCATCGAGGTTACCCTCTCCCGGAACTGGCTTCTTGCGGTATCTGTGAAGTTTACATTTCCTGCAGCTCAGTATCTCCTGGACAAGCTGATTGTAGAGCTCGCTTTTCATGTAGTTTTTTACACGTTTCTTATTAATATTTTTGTAAGGTCGTACTACACGTGGTATTAGGCTTGATTCGTAGGAATGATCTTGAAAAGTATAGGCAACTCATAGGTAAGAGAGTAGAGACTCCTTCTGGAATTTTTCTCGGAGTAGTAACGCGGGTAAAGGTTGATAAGAAAACTGGGAGGCTCGTAAGCATAGTCTACCGAAGTGAGCCTGGGATCGAGCATGAGGTCAAGGTTAACGGTAACATATCCATCAGAGATGGCTCCATAGTCATACTGACAGAGAGGGAAAGTAGGGAACACTTCTCTCTTATAGACACGATAAGGCAGAATGTCAGCAAGATAAAGGAGAAGGGCGCCCAGCTTGACGAGATGTATAGAAAGCTGATACAGCTACTGCTTGACGGCAAGATCGACAGTGCAACGTTCAACGAGGTTAAGACTAGGCTTGACAGTGAGCGCGAGAAGCTCTACAAGGCGTGTGAGGAGGCTTTAAAGACGATAGATGATGCGCTGAGAGACATAGAGAAGAAGATTGAGGAGCTCAAGAAGAGACAGCATGAGCTCTATGCTAAGAAAGTTCTGAGTAGTCTCACAAGGGAGGAGGAGGAAGAGCTCAAGCTGATTGAGCAGCTTATTGAACGCATAAAGAGTGAGCGCTATGAGCTCTCAAGGCTCAGGTACGAGGTCCTAGCTGAGTGCAGGTAGATTAAATCTAGAGCTAGATATATCTTCTCTCACATCAGGAAAACACACGTGAGTAACATCAGGATCCTTGTAGATAGAACACTGCTTCTAAGAAAGGTACTAGGTCCTAAGGCAGCAGCAACGATGCTAATGTTGGAGTACCTAAATGAGGTAGAGACTGCATCAGTAGCTGAGCTTGAGACACTCTGTGGAGATAAAGCAAGAAGGATTCTTGAGCTCATGCTTAGGCTTGGCCTAGTTAGGCAACAGAGAGGGGACAAGTTTGTCCTCACTGGTGCTGGCAGGTGTGTTCTTGAGCTTCTTCGTGAGCTTTATCGTGTACTTGCGAGAGAGATTATTATGTACAACTAGAACAAGCTAACGGACTTGAACTTCTCTGTTACTGCGTCTTCAAACTTGATGAACTCTCCTGTATCATCATCTATGTACCCTAGAACCTTATGCTCAGTGTTTGACTTACATCTTGGACAATACAGGTATATTATGTTTCCGAACATTGTTAAGTCGAACCCAACATCAAGGTAGCTGTCAAGTCCGCAGCGTGTACATCTGAGCAGCCATTTCGTCATGTAGTCACTCACCTCTTTATCCTGCTTATAATGACTTCTACAAGCCTCTCTGCCGGGTTCTTGCTGGTTACCTGTGCTAACTCTCTCCAGTCTGGCGATCCATTAACTTCAAACACGACATATCCGCTAGGTCCCTCTCCTATGTCAACGCCAGCGTATACTAGGCCGAGAGCCTCAGTCGCCTTTATAGCTAGCTCGCGAAGCTCTGGCTCAACCTTCTCGCACACTGTGCCGCGTCCTCCCTGTGCGATATTTGTTTTCCATGAGCCTTCTGGCGCTATCCTGTACATGCATGCGAACACCTCTCCATCTATGACCAGAGCTCTTATGTCTCTGCCTGGCTTAGGTACAAACTTCTGCACATAGAGAGGTTTCTTGTAGCTGAGAAGAGTCTTCATTACTTGAAAGGCAATGTCTGGGTCACTTAGCTTAACTGCTCCAAACCCTCTCGATCCCTGTATTGGCTTGAGGACAAACTCGCTCATCTCCTTACAGCACACATATGCGTAGTAGAGATCTTCCGTACATACAGTTCTTGGAACAGGTATTCCCCTCCTAGCAAGCTCAACCACGGTCTCAAGCTTGCTCCTAGACTTAAGGAAGCCTTCCAGCGGGTTAAGCACGATAGCTCCACTCTCCTCAAGTAGTCTCAACACCGTTAACCTGCGTATGAACTGTTCAAGATCTATCAAGAATCCTATACTTCTGAGAAAAGCTCCATCGACCTGAAGCTTAACTTCTCTCAGTCTAAGCTCTACGTTCTCTCCATCTACGACAACCGAGATCCGGGATATTGGTATGTACTTAGCGTTGTGGCCACTTTTCTTGATTGCTTGAAGAAGATCACGACAAGGTCTATCAGGTATCTGAGAGTCAGCGATTACGGCAATTGTGTACACGGTCTACGTGCTGACTTCTAGCGGCTTTAATAGCATTTACGTGTCTATCTCGTACAGGTCAGCGCACCTAGGTTACAGGAATGTAGTAGTACCTAGCTGAGCTACTTCCCCAGAACTCCTCGTTAAACTTGTCGAGCATCCTCAGCCTCTTGGTTATGTCAGGGTGTGTTGATAGGAGCTCCTTCAGGTGGTCCCAGAGAGTCAGCTTCCTCCTCTTTAGTCGCTCAATTAGCTCATCTATGCTCCTGACCCTACGCGGCAGGGATGAGGCTAGTGGGTCCTGTATGAACAGAGCCTTGAACTGCAGCAGAGATAGCATGTCCTCACTCTCCTCTAGCAGGCTTGGTCTAACTGAGGCAACTATCTTGGCGAGGGCTCTCTGTAGGTATATTCCACCGTTTGGGTTCAGTGCAACACTGTGTCTATCGGCATAGTACTCTCTGTATCTGCTGAATGCTAGGACAAATATGTTCAGCATGAATGCTAGTGCTAGGAGTATAGCACCTATGGCTATCCATACCACTGGCGTCACATCTTCTCGATCACCTAGTGGTGCGAGTATTGAGGTCCAGAATCCGAGTCTGAGCAGTGTCTCTCCTATTGACCACACGATCATTGGTATGAGCCCTATGGCCAACATCCACGTAACGTCTCTGTGCTTTAGGTGGCCAATCTCGTGTCCAAGCACTGCTCTCAGCTCATCCTCGTCAAGTATCTCAAGTAGGGGTCTAGTTACTGCGACTCTCGGTCCAGTGAGTGGTGAGCCGTAAGCAAACGCGTTAGGTATAGGTATGTTTGCTATCATGACCTTGGGGATAGTCTTGAGTCCAGACTTTACTGCAAGCTCCTTAACTATCTCGTAGAGGTGTGGATATCTGCGAGGATCAGCCTCAACGCAGTTGTAGAACAGCTCTATGAAATATGGAGCAAACAGCCACTGGAATAATGCTAGGAACATGCACAGCACAGCGTCTGCAATTATGAAGAGTCTAGGAGTGAATGCCAGGAATCCATAGTACTCAAGTAGCTTCATGACGCCATAGAGCACTAGAGATCCAGCAGCAAAGACTCCAAGTGCGGTAAGGATCATTGCTAATCTAAGCTTCCAGATGCTCATCAGACAGTTAGAATAGTGGTTCGAGATAAAAGATTTTGTTAGAACGATATATAGACGCACTATAGGAGACTGAGCGAGAGGAGGTCATGGTCAAGATCAGGGGAAACCTGTACTACTCAACTGAGACTTGTAGAGTATGCGGCCTTAAGCTTCCAGGAATGCCCTTCTGCAGACTAACAGGTACTTGTGCTAGATGTGCAAGATCTATCCTGAGCAGAGACAAATGTGAGATATGCCCTTCAAGAGATGAATGTGAACAAGCAGTCAGGGGTCTAGACTTTATTTCGAGATTTGAGCAGTCCGCGATAGCGCTAGTTCCAGATCTCGCATCTCTACTGATAGAGTACGTGAGCTCCTTGCTCAGAGAGCTCAACACCTCTAGTCCAGATGCCAAAGCTGAGCTCTTTGTGAAGGTTTTTCTATCGGTGACCTCCACACTCACCTTGTCTAACAGTGTTCCACTGTGGGTACAAGCTGTGTTTAAGCCGGAGACTATACGAGCAGTGTCTAAGACCCCTCTTGACGTTATATCACTCCCAGGAGACGTTGAGAGAGCACTAGAGGATTATGGCAGAGCTCTCAGAACGGATCCAGAGTTCGTGAAGAATTTATTCAGATTCCTTCTAGCACATTATGTTCTAAGATATAGAGAAAAGTCGTTTCTAGAGTACCTTAGAGAGACGTTCTCAGACAGCGTTGTTGAAGCACTTAGGCGAGGCTAGTCAGGGCCGAGATACCGTATATTCTCTGCTTAGAATGTTCAGGTACCAAGTTAGAGTGCCAGGTTCCTTGACGGATGTATAATCTCCTTAACGTCCTTGCTAACCTTGATGGAGGTCCAGAGAACTGCTACCAGCAACGCTATTTGTGCAGCCATGAAGGCTATGAGAATTGGACTCTTGTTGTCAATTATCATCACGGTTCTAGCTAGGGATGCTCCGCTAAGGAGAACTGCAGCTAGCGTAAGTACAAGATAAACCAGAGATACTCTCAGTGATGAACAGTACTCTCCTCTGCGGATCATTCCTCTGAGAAGCCTTGTTATTACTGCAAGTGTTGTTGTTAAAGCTAACGTGACGAGTATCAGAAAGTTGACTGATAGTACGTTGGTTACCGAAGTAAGCTCGAGATACTCTGAATGACCTATTAGACCTGCAGAGAAGAGTGAGGAGCTAACAGTGAAGACCATGTTAATGTTAACTGCAAGTACGATTAGCGTCAGTAGTAAGAGTAGTGTTGCTATGTCTAGGAGTCTCGCAGATCCAGGTCTGCCTAGTATACGTTCCCTCTCTGTCCTCTCAGATGTTCTCAACATTACTCTAACATCACCACAGGTAGACGTACTGTCGAATTCTTATTCTGCAAGTCTTACATGAGAGCGCTCTCTCTATGACCCTAGTGTTGTACTTAGGGTCTTCTCTCATGTACACTGCATCTATAGATAGCGCATTCCCACAGCAGGGACATCGTAAAATGTTGGTGTTCCTAGCGAGAGACTTGCTACCTATTTTCTCCAGGTCGCTCTGTGTTAGAAGTTGTATAGCTTTCTTGAACACGCTTACCATGAATTCTGACATTGTAGAGCTAAGGATTAATCTTTTGCTTCAGACTGAAATGGGATGAGCACAAACATCGAGATCCCCCCAGAGCTTAAACACCTGCTAGAGCTACATGAGGAGGGAGGAGCCATACATATAAGATGTAAGTGGAGGTCTCCCCGCACGGGAAGAGAGTGTGGTGCCTTGTTCTTCAGCCTAGAGGACGCAATTAGGCATGTCGTGACCCACGATCCTGAGAAGCTCAAGAAGTACTTAAAGTATCTCCGATCGAGGTGAGCCAAACCATGTCCGAGCGTTCTAAGGTAACTCTGGAGCAGCTTATAGAGAAGGTAAAGAAGACCGAGCCTTTCGAGGTCGTGGAGTATGCTGAGGATGGAATAGTGGTCTCACCTGTCAAAGGCATAGTGAAGATTTCTCCCTCAGATAACGAGCTGAAGAAGTATCTGGGTGAGGCAAAGAGAAGAAGACCAAGAGGTAAACCTACAGATAAGCAGCTAAGACTCCTGCAGGGACTCGTTAAGAAGCTCGTAGATAACAAGATCAGGTTCAAGGTTGTATTTGAGGGCAAGGACGTGATACTGAGGTTCGACCTTGAGCACTTCATCAAGATCTCCGACAAGGAGGTAAAGATTGTGGGCTTCCAGAACGAGAAAGAGGGCGTTTTAGAGCTAATCTATCAAGACCTGGCTGGACATGGGAGGATAGTGTTTCTGCAGCCAGTAAGGTAGGGATAATATCTGCATTTTCACTGCCGCTCTTAACTTACTGTAGACGCAGTAACTCTAGTAGAGCATAATGTATCCTGTCATATTTCTCTGCGAGGAATACCCGAGAGCTGTAGTGCAGATAGACAATAGCAGAATAGTTCTAGAGCTCATAGACAAGAGAGTAGGAATTAACCTGAGAAGAGCAGAAGAGTGGGAACAGTCATCTTGTCTTCTCCATTTACCGTATCAGGGAGTTTACCATGCTACAACCATCATTGAGCCGCTTAGAGGAGGAGACATAGCTTATCTAAGAGTTGTGGCTGAGCTTGAATCTACAGTCAAGACGTATGACTTCAGGTTCAGTAGAGGCACGGTCTCAATGTATGTTCATAATGCTGATGAGAACGTGTTAGCAGGGTATGTTAGAAGAGACGATGTTCATAATATAATTAGGAGAATCTTTACAAAGATCATTAGAAGTTATCTTCTGTCAACAACTCCTCTATGTAGCTTACTCATGAAGCTTGTACATAGACCATCTTTAGATATAGAGAGATTAATCACGAAGATTGATACTGACTTATCCTCGACATACATAAAGAGAATCAAGATACTCTACAAACCAGGAATATCCATATTTATTAGGAGACTAAACCCAACTAGAACTAACGTATCTGTCATATGCTCAATAACGTACTCGGACAAGTTCTCTGACTATACTATGCTCCTATTCGACAACTGTACAACAATTATGGATCTGAGATTTGGGAGAGTAGACTCGCTAAATGGGACAGTCAGTCTTGTGCTAGACGTGTTCTCAACAAGGTTAACTAGAGCTAGTAAGTAGAGGAGCGGCTTCCTCAACAATTTTTCTTATCTTCTCTCGGTCCACAAGTTTGATGTAGTTGTATCGTCCTCTGCGCTCAACAACTATGTATCCTCTCTCTGAGAGTCTACGTACTATCTTAGCAACGGTTGACTTAGGCATACCTAACGTCTTATATATCTCCACCTGGTAAGCTTCTCCTCCCTTATCTACAAGAAACTTCAGTACCTTCATGTCGTCTGCAGTCAGCGATGCGATGAGCTTCTTGACATCACTATCCTCGGAGTCCTCCTCCCTAATCTCCATTTCCTCGCTGGCTTGACTTATAGTGCTGCTTAAGCTAGAGTTACTCTCTGTAGACAACTGCGTTGTCGTCACGTTGACATCTTTCGATGGAGGCTCTCTAGACTCAGTGCTGGCCTGACTCTCTGTAACTTCTCTTCTTTCACTCTCCTTGTTTCTTGCTGATTCCGTGGATTTGGAGAGAAGGGCTTTCTCTAGGATCTTGTTTCCCTGTACATACATTATGAGCGCAAACGTGACTAATAGCAGCATGTTAGCTAGTGCAAGTAAGTTCAGGTATGTTGACACCGCCAACCTACTGTGATAACTGCTCTATTAATTTTTCAACCTCTCTGACAAGTGACCCTGGAACGCCAAGCGTGAGTACGTCTTGCGTAGCCTCTAAGAAGCCAAGCTCTGGATACTCAAACGTTATGTTCATTCCCCTACTCACGAGCATGTTTCTAACCTTCCTGTAAGTCTCAGAATCTAGACAGGTAACAAGTAGTCTAACTCTGGAATTTCCAACTTCAAGCATGCTTGGAATCGTTATCTCAGCTACTATCCACATGTTCTTTCCACTAATGTTGAAGGTTCTTCTCAGCGTGACTGGTCTAGTGTCCTCTGATATCACTAGCCAGCCTCTCCTGGTAAGCTCTAGCACTATCTCGATGCTTGATCTAACGTCTCTGAGGTAGAGCACTGCTTGCCGGACAAGGTCAATTATTGTTGATATTCTCTGCTCAAGCTCTTCCTGTGAGCTAAACACGTACTTGAGAGGGCTTGGGTACAGGAAGACTTGTCGATCACTTGGTGAGTACTCTAGAGAGAGGTCGAGGTTTGGTAGAAGTGTTGATAGGAGAGATAGCTCTGTGCTTAGAAACCCTCTCAGCCGGACTATTCTAAGTATGTACTTGTTACTTATCTTATCGTGTAGAACTCTGAACTCAAGTACTCTCTCTCCGTCAATGTATACCGTCTTCACTATTATTCTGTGATCTTGTGAGTCTTCCTCAATCCTCCACTCCACATGAGATCCTGAAGTGTGACGAAGATAAATACCTACTCTTCAATTCTCAGCGAAGAGAAGCAAGATGAGGGGAAGAAGATCTTCGAGACGAGGAGGATGGAGAGTGGCAGAGCTAAACTACGTCATAAGGTTTAAGCCAGAGCATCTAGAGAAGGTCTTATCAGGTAGAAAGAACGTTACAGTTAGGCTTGGACTTGTTAGACCAAGGTTTGGAGAGCTTCTCATAGTATGCAACGATCTTGTCTATGGCGTTGCAGAAGTTAAGAGACTAGACTTCATGAGACTCGAGGAGCTAACGGACGACATTGCGAAAAGAGAGGGCTTCAAGACTAGAGAGGACCTGATAAGAGAGCTAAAGAGACTATATCCAGACGCTGAGAACAGAAGCATAGTTACCGTAATAGAGTTTGAGGTTAAGGAGACATTTCCGAGACCTAGGAGGCTTCTAGACGTAATAAGGGAAATTAGGGGCTAGCTAGGAACTCGACTGTGAAGAGAAAACTAGGAAAGATCTACAATATCGTCAGAGAGCTTGATCTAGATCTTCTAGTACTCACTAGCTCTCCAAACATTGAGTACTTGCTGGGTATCGAGTTTGAGACTCCTACCGCGTTTGTGAGCATATACAGAGACGGAACCTATAGAGTCTATGTATCAAAGTTAGACTACTGGAGAGTTATCGATCTAGCTCATCTAGAAGAGGATAATGTTGTGCCCTTCTCTAGACCTGGAGTAGGAGAGCCTCTCAGAAACGAGGTAGATCTGCATAAACTTCCTCGACACATGTTGCAAGAAGATCGTGTTAAGAGGATAGGTGTAGACAATGTAGCTAACAAGCTTCTAGATAGAATCAGGAAGGAGAGAGACATCGAGATAGTCGATGTTCAGGATAGGATGCTTGATGTTAGAAGCGTGAAAGATGAGGATGAGGTTAGACTAGTCACAGCTGCTGTGCGTATAGCAGAGAGATGTCTTGAAGAGACTTTACACAGAATTGGGCCGGGAGTTAGAGAGATCGACGTTGAGTCTTGGCTTTCAAGGTGCATAGTTGAGCATGAGGCAGGACTAGCATTTAGACCCATAGTTGCCTCAGGACCTAACTCATCGTACCCTCATCACGTAAGTACAAGGAGAAAGATTGAGAGAGGAGATATCGTGATAATAGACCTAGGAGCAAAATACCGATGTTACTGTAGTGACATTACTAGGACGATAGTTGTTGGATCACCCTCACCAAGACAGAGAGAGGTCATAGAGAAGGTAGCTGAGGCTCAAGACATAGCGATCAAGAGAGTCAAGCCAGGTGTAGAGGCAGAGGAGGTAGATCTAGCCGCCAGGCAGGCACTAGGTGAGCATGCTAGGTTTTTCATCCACAGTACAGGACACGGTATAGGTGTTGAGTGTCACGAGAGACCTAACATAGCTCCTGGAGAGAAGAAGAGAATAGAGAAAGGAAACATCTTCACCGTAGAGCCGGGAGTGTACATGAGAGGAGAGTTTGGTGTTAGGATAGAAGACGATGTTCTCGTAACTGAGAGTGGTGGCGTGTTGCTGTCAAGGTTTCCTAGACTCCTGGTATAGCTATCTTACTAGCTGTAGGAGAAGTACTCCGTCACGTGTGAGTGTTACCTTGTTCTCATCTATCCTGACTAGATCTGCTATGGTTAGCTTTAGCAGATCTTCGTCATCTTTGTTGTCTACTACTCTCTCTAGGACTGATGTTAGCTCATCTAGCGACATGGCTCTCTGTGAGAGCTGCTGCGCCAGCTCCATTCTGAGGGCAAAGATCTTGTTTAGCATCTCGCTAGGTACCTATGCCTGCAAGATAATTTAGGATAGTGTTTAGTTTACGTACACGGAGACTTAGGTGAAACTGTTTGATTGGAGGCTCAGAGATATTCCTGTCGTAACCTACTGGGATCTGCAGAGGATAGTCTCTGCAGCGTCAAAGAAGGTTGAGCTATCCTTTCAGAGTAGTCAAGGAACAAGAATCCGAGTGATCCCAGAGGAGAGACTGGTATGTTTTAACGAGGTAAGAATGTCTCTTTACGAGATCGTTGAGCTCTACCTTGGACTTAAGAAGAGGGAGCATGAGGCAGAGTGCAAGACCTTGTACTGCATAGTAGATGGCAGTCTACGTAAGCTGATGCTCTCAAGCAGCAACAAGCAGTATAAGGTCTGCAAGGCTCGTGAAGAGTGGGCACCAACTCTCATCGTGAATGGCATAGTCATGCATACACTGAGGAGGGATCCTCTTGAGGATGCGCGAGATAAGGCTGTGTACGTCAAGAGAGGTGCAAGAGTCTTAGATACGTGTGCATGCTTTGGATACACCACGCGTGCATGCCTAGAGAGAGGTGCATCTTATGTATTGGCGACAGAGATAGATGAGAATGTGCTTGAGCTCTCAACATATAACATATATAGTAGTGCCCTGGGTAGCTCTCGCGTAGATCTAGTTAATGAGTCTATACTAGATGTTACTCCTCTGCTACGTGACTCCTCCTTTGATGCCGTGATTCACGATCCTCCAAGACTCATGTCAGAGACAGGAGACCTCTATAGTGAAGAGCTTTACAGGGAGTTCTATAGACTTCTTGGCAGAGGCGGAGTTCTCTTTCACTACACTGGAGCTACAGGCTCAAAGTACAGGGGGGTGAATGTGCAGAGAGGCGTGATCAAGAGGCTTAGAAACGTGGGATTTCAGATTGTGCGATGTGTTGAGGGCTTCGGAGTATATGCAGTTAAGCCTTAGGATGTGGATGTGCATGAGCCTTCATGTGTGCATGTATTACATCCCTGACAGCACTCTCTAGAGCGAGAATTGCACATCTTCTAAGTGTCTCAAGGAGCTCCTTCTCGTCGCAGTTCTCGCACAGAGACTTTAGTTCCTCGCTGTTCACATACACGAAGAGCTTGGGTGATCTCTCCCATGCTTCACGCACTGCCTTCACTAGAGGCGATAGCTCCATGAGGTCTACTATGTTTTCGGAACCACTTGCTATGGCTATTGAGACATCCGGCTCAAAGCATGCATAGCCCAGCATTATTATGCTCGTGAATTCGCGATCTATGTACTCTGCAAGTCTCTCTAGGCATCTTCTCGTTGCCTCGTCAGAGACAAGTCCAGTCCTTAGTGCCAGCATTATCTCATTTATGAGTCTTGTCTTGAATGCTTCCTGAAGTGAGAACATTATGCTTGGCGTCTTAGAGGACTCGTAGATGAGTATGCCTACCTTCTTGTTGAAGACTGATGGCTCTGTAGCCGCGGTGCTGTTAAGTACGTTCTCGAACTCGAAGTCGCGTTTCCATAGTGACTTGAAGCAAGGTCTTCGATATAGGAGAGAATCAAGCACGTACTGTCCAGTCTTTCCCAGCACCTTGACGAGCTTGTCGTAACATATACTGAGCATTGTGTAGACGTAGCTATCTGTCAGCTCCAGAACCCTCTTACAGTCTATGACTCCAGTGGAGAACAGAGCTAGATCCTCTATGTGCTTCTTCACGAGAGGCTCATCCAGCAACATCCTGACATTGCTGAGCAGTAACGTGTAGAGCTGTCTCATCAGCGTTGTCATCAGGGTGACCTTATGATGAAGGTACACCCACTTGTAGAGGTTATACCGAGCTATGACGAAGCCCTCAAGACACACTCTGGCCTTCTCATCGAACACCACTACTACTTGACCATCCTTGTCCTGCGTCACGTATATGTTTGAGAGTATTCTCTCAACATCGGACAGCGTTATGTTTGTACTTACACTAGCACCAGTAAAGTAGAGATCTCTCAGCATGTAGTCAATCCTGTCAGTGTCAAGACTGCTCGAGATTATGCTAGATACTAGACGAATCAGCACAACATCATCTCTAGCATACTTCTCTACACGCTCAAGATCGGGAACATAGTTCACCTTCTTGAAGTTGACCTTACAGAGTCTACTGAACATGTCTATAAAGAGGATGTCCTTAATCACGTTCAGATCAAGCTCAGGCATGGACTCAGAGATGCATCTTATCAAGTCGCTGTTCCTCGTTAGCAAGAAGTACGTTATCCACTCATGCTCCTTAGCGACAGTAAGTCCATACGACAGTATCCTTAGAACCTCTACAGAGTCATTAGTCAGTTTCAAATCTGCTTGAAGCTCCGGATCTCTTACAAGAGCCTCGTAGAGCAGAGGAGCAAGAAAGTTATCCAGAGAGTGAGAAAAGGGATAATGTCCAACATCGTGAAGCAGCGCAGCCACACGCACATGCTGAAGAAGACCGCTTATTTTCTGATCCCTAAGGCCAAGAACGTCAAGAAGCTTACTCATGTTCTGCCTAAACACAGGCTGATCAAGAAGAGACTGAAACATCTTTGTAGCAAGATGCATAACACCAAGACAGTGATCAAATCTAGTGTGCTTAGCAGTTGGATAAACCAAGTGAGCAAGACCAAGCTGCATAACATAACGAAGACGCTGAATAAACGCACAGCAGTCAATCAGCCTGACCTCACCCTCGGTAAGTCTAATCCAGCCAAGAACAGGATCCCTAACCTGCTTGACAAACCTCAACATAGCTCATGCACCGAGAGCGAAAAACGCAAAGATAAGCGCCTCGCCACTGACAGTTAACCTCCAGCCTGTCTACACAATAATGGTGGGGCCGCCGGGATTTGAACCCGGGATCACTCGGGCCCGAGCCGAGCATCCTAGCCAGGCTAGACTACGGCCCCACTCTACTCCTAAGACTTGAGCAAACCTCTTTAAAATACCATCCCTCCTTAGAAGACCGTTAACCTCACTTAAGAGAAACTCAATTCAGGGTAACAAAAATGGCAGTCTCCTTCTGCTCTCTTCATACCGTAAAACATTTTAACTCTTACCTTGTAGTGTATTATTGGTATGTGTACTCCGGTTTCTGTTTCGTTGATGTATGCTGGGTCTGTGTTGGCGAAGATAATGCCATACATAGTATCAGCAGCAATACTAGCAATAGGAGCAGCACTACTAACAATCACACACAAAACACACAGAAAAACAACAAACAAAACAACAAAATAGAAATCCTCAGGTAGGTCATAATAAGGCTCTTATCTCTAAACTAGACTCTCTTTTTAAACCTCTAATAGTTACCTGACCTAGATAAGCTAGATATCTGGATGATGTCTAGATGTATGAAGACTCAATAAGAAACTGAGCAAATCCCTGCTTAATTGTTTTAGCGCTTTTCTTAGCTTGAGACCATGTTTTGTTTCTGTATTTCAATTACGATATACCTAACTCGCTGATAGTATCCTATAATGTCCTTATCGTCTTTACTAGACCTACTAGATACTTGACAGTCGTCTTACAGCTCCCCAAAGGGTTATACGTGTATTTACGGGTAGAGTAGGTCAATGAAATCTAGTTCACTACTCATAGTCTGTCTAGTCGCTATACTCGTTATAGGTGCTCTAGCTGTTGCTCAGAGTTATAGGACGGTTTTTGAGAGAAGCGTTACTGTTCATGCTCTTGCTGTGAGCGGAAATAGCGGTGCAGTCATCAATATTCGCGTGATCATGCTTTATCCCGGTGATGGTAAGGTGTATGTTGCTACTACTCCTCTACCCTATGGGCCTGAGGGTACTCTCTTTATCACTTCATCCCAGCTCGCTCTCTATATTGCGTCTACTATTGCGGGCGTTAATCCTGATAACTATAGCTTCCTTATCAGACCTGAGAGTAACTTGATCATGATTGGTGGTCCTTCAGCAAGTGCATACATAACTTGTGCTATGTATGCGCTCCTGACTAACTCAAGCTTCAGAGAGGACATCACCATGACTGGTATGATTCTTCCTGGAGGCATTGTTGGTCCTGTTGGTGGTGTTCCACTTAAGATAGAGGCTGCAGCTCGCAGAGGATTTAAGGTCGTCCTTGTGCCTGCACTGAACTATCTTACTCTGTCTCCTAGTGAGATCCCGCCTGGCATAAAGGTTGTACCAGTGTCTGACGTCTATCATGCAATAGAGTATCTGACTGGTAGAAAGCTGGTATACACCAACGTGACAATAAGCGATCTGAGAAAGATCCCGGTTCTGGAGATAGTAACGAGATATCTCTGGTACCTCATCCTGAGAAGGTTTAATAGCACGGTCAACTTAGCAAGCATTCCACAGAGCTACAGGAGCAGCATAGTCAAGCTCTATGAGGAGGCTACAAGACTCGCAAAGGAGGGGGACTATTACACTGCAGCATCAACTCTTTATAGGGCACTCATAGAGTATTATACTGCGTGCACAAGTATACAGGTAGATAAAAGAGGTATCTCGTATCTGTACGATCTGAGAAACGAGATAGTTGACATGTTGAACAACGTTGAGAGAGAGCTGCATGAGTACTCTAGAAACCTCAATCCACTGAGTGTTGACTTAATTGTGGGAATATACGACAGAGTCGGCATAGCTAGAGAGCTCCTGAGAGACTTTGAGAGAAGCCTCTCAAATGGGGACCTAAGCGAGGCAATAAGACTGATATCTGAGGCAAAGGCTAGAGTTGAAACTCTCTATGACTGGCTTAAAGTCTTGAGTAAGGTGCAGGCTGAGACTACAGTAGGAACTAACGTTATATCTAAGCTCAGTAGACTGTACATAGAGTTTCTGAAGTCTCTTATTGGGTACTCAGAGCTAGTACAGACCTATGGTCTAGAGAGGCTCACCCAGAAGATAGCTGACCTGGAGGAGCTATACAGATCTGGTCAATACCTTAAGGCTCTTGGACTGAGCTTCATGTATAGCTCGGAGATAACTGGGAACATAGTTGAGTACTATGTCAGCATCATGGCCTCACAGTCATCAAGCAGGGCCTCAGAGCTGATAAGTTATGCAGAGCCAATAAGGCAAGTAATACTGAGCGAGCTCTGGGAGCTCTCTAAGAGTAACATGACCTCACTCTTCGCATACATGTACCTTGAGTACGGTGATTACTACCTGAATAAGGCTCGACAGGATCTGAGTAAGCTTGACATGACTAGCTTCTCTGTAGACATAGCTCTAGCATATAGGTTCTACACGAGCGCGTTACTTCACTTAATGCTCTTAAAGTCGATAATGGTTGAGTCTGGGGTAAAGAAAGTCAAGCTCATCATTAAGGAGGGACCAAGTGGCATCTCCTCATATCCGTCCAAGGAGAACATAACAAACGTGACGTCGGTGTCCACAGGGTCCGCAAGTATCAAATTCAGAATAGGAGAGACTGCACTAGCAATATACATCTCGGTCATAGTCGCAATGATTGTGCTCACAGTTGTACTTCTTTCCGAGAGAAAGAGCTATCTTGCCTCAAGAGAGTCCCAGCTATGGAGAAATTCTTAGTAGACGCACACTGTCATCTTGCTAGAAAGGAACTACAGTGCAGGGTGGATGCCATCATAAGAGAAGCCTTAGAAAACAATGTTAAGATAATGATAGTATCTGTTCAAAACGAGGTAGAGTTACATAACGGACTTAGACTTCACGAGAAATATCCTCTATCCATCTTCTTAACGCTTGGACAAGACTTGACTGATTTCACGACAGACATGGTTTCTAGAGCTGAGAAGCTTCTATGCAGACTCGTGTCCGAGGGTATCGTTGTTGGCATTGGAGAGATCGGCCTCGACTATGGAAGGGTTAGAGACCCGATACTTAGAGGAATCGCCAAGTCAATATTTGAGAGATGGCTTGAGGTTGCTAAGAAGCTAGACTTACCTGTAATAGTACATTCAAGAAGAGCACATAGAGAGGTCATAGAGCTCCTGAGAAGTCACGGTTTGAAGAGAGTGGTGTTACACGCATTCTATGGAGGAACAGAGGCTGCTAAAAGGGCTGTGGATGAGGGATTCTTCTTCTCAATACCTCCGAGCATAGTTCACTCGAAGCAGAAGCAGAAGCTTGTGAAGGTCGTCCCGCTTGACCAGGTCTTGCTTGAGAGTGACAGCCCTGAGCTTGGTCCTGAGTATGGTGCTGAGAGTAGACCTGTACATGTGAAGCTTGTTGCTAAGAAGATAAGCGAGATCGTTGGTACATCAGAGGATGACGTCATTATTCAGACTACAGAGAACGCTCTTAAGGTCTTCAAACTTAGACATTACGTGTATACATCTTCCTCGTAGGGCAAGGTGCCTCTGATCTTTGTTCTAATTCTCTCTAGGTGCTTGAGAACGTTCCTGTATAATAGGTAGAGTGCATCTCTGACGGCTTTTCCTGGATTCCAGTCTGTCACCTGTATGGCATGCTCACCGTAGTCATGTTTTATGTACGCATGTACAGAGTATTTGCATCTCTTTCTTCTTTCATCCTCTCCGGGCTCGCACTCATAGACCTTGACATGTACCTTGAAGTCGATTACGTCCACAATCTTTGAGAACTTCGCATAGTAATTTGATACGACCTTCTCAATGTATCTCTGTGTTGTCTCGTCTAGCTCAGCCTCAATGTGTGCACGTACAGGCACAACAACGGTGAGCTCTTTCTCTAGGTATGCTCTCAGTAGATCATACCCTGAGAATATTCCCGTCAAGACGTCGCCTCTCATGACTGGTACTCCCGAGATTCTATGTCTAAGCATCTTGCTGAGAACCGTGAGAGCATCCTCGTCCTCGTATGCTGTTATGACGTTCGTTGTCATGATCACCTTGACGGGGGCTGCAAGTATCTCCTCTTCACCCACGTATCCACCGATGTCAGGTCTCTCGGCAATGTACGCGTAGTACAGCTTCTCTATTATATCTCTCATTGATATTATCCCCACGAGCTTACCGTCCTTGAGCACTGGCATCCTGCTTATGGCGTTTCTCAGCATCTCCCACCTCACCTTAGCGACCAAGTCATCGGGAGAGCAGGTCAAGACATCCTTTGTCGCGAATCTACGTACAGCAGTGTTGGATACATAGCCTCTCTCTAAGAGTAGTTTTGCTAGGAGATCTCTGTGAGCAAGTGCTAGAACTCTCATGTTCTTGTCCACGACGGGTATCTGCTTGAGCTTTGTGACGTAGAACTTCCTGGCTATGTCGAGTAGAGACTCGTTCTCGCTTATCTTGTGTGGTCTTCCCATGACGGCCTTGACTTTCGATAGTGGGTTTACTCTCCTCTCTAGCAAGTCTCTATACGTCACGAGTCCTACAAGCCTGTTCTTCTCGTCGACGACAGGTATCGTCTGTATCCTGTACTCCTGAGCGATCTCTATGACGTTTGCAATCTTGTCATCCTCCTTTACTACGGGTACCTCATCTAGTACGATTCTCTCCAGATAGTCTACCATACCTGCTCACGACTTATACTCTGAGCAAGACCGCTTTTTATAGAATTGTTCTACAGACACGTACTTAGTGTCTATGAGCACGTTACTGAACAACCTGATAGTAGTAGTACACAACGTGTCTAGCGTTCACAGAGTAGTAGAGTTCACAAAGCTCGTGAGTGGCTTGGGATTCAAGTACCAGGTCTACACAAAGGTTGTTGGAGCTGCTGCACAGCAGGGAATACCTGAAGCATTTAAGATAGCGATGAAGAGGGGAACAACAATCACGGTGCTTCCAGACTTATCAGACATGTTTGATCTCGTTCGACCAGAGAGAGCATACTTCTTGGTAACAGAGCCGGTACAGGGAAGAGAGGCGGTCAGGCTTGGAGATGCTGTAGAAGAGATTAAGAGTCTTACAGAGCAGGGGAGGAAACTTGCAGTGGTTGTCAATGGGTCAGATCTGCCGTTTACACCTAGAGAGATCGGGAGTGGACTTCCCGTGAAGGTGATGAGCTCATCGATACCATCTACTGCTCTCCTGGCAGTTACACTGTATGAGCTGCTGAGATCAAGCTTGCTCACGACATAACTAGGGAGTTTAGTGCTGAGACGAGGTTTCTCAGGTATAGTAGTGCTCTCTCTATCTGAGACTCGTCATGTTTGCTCAGTAGGGATATTCGCCTAAAGGTGAGGCCTGTGACAACGACGTTGTTCTCTATGTATAGAGAGGCAGTATCTAGACTCAGGTCGGGCTTAATGAGAAAGTGTCCATGCACCCAGTAGTAGTCTAGTCCTCGTGGATCAACATGACGTAGCATGTCATGGATAAACTTGAGCTCAGAGACGTCACATAGCACCACTCTGGTGCTTTCAGTTACCTGGCTTGGAAAGTTTATTGACACTATGTCTAGAGGCTCAGGGTATCCTCCTTGCTCTATCACGTACCTTGCAGCCTCTCTTGACACAGTCATGACTGTTCTGCGAGTTCTCTCGTCTAGGTCGTAGATGTTGTATGTGTTTGCGGAGAGAGCTAGTCCAGGGATTCTATACATTAGCGATGCATATATGCAGGGAGCAATAGTTCCGGAGGCTAGGATTGCTTGAAGACTAGTGTTCTCGCCGAGGTTTATTCCACTGACTATAAGGTCATACCTATCTGAGAGATGCGTCAAGGCGTATACAACGGCGTCACAGGGCTTTCCAGAGATGACGTACATGTCTATTCCAAATATGTTCACCTTTCTCACTCTGAGTGGCTTATGTAACGTTATGGATAGACCTCCAGCAGACTGTGGCTTCTCTGGCGCAACAACATCTATCTTCACGTTGCTCATGGAGGACAGGGCTCTGTACAGGAGAGCTAGTCCAGGGCTTAGGAAGCCATCATCGTTCGTTATTAATATTCGCATGTTTCTTTAACTAGGCTAGGTAACCTAGAGAACTCTATATAAATCTGTAACGAGAACAGCGTAACATGCCAGAAGAGGTGAAGAGAAAGTCTGAAGAGAGTGAGGAGAAAGTTGTTGAGATACCTCTCAGACCTGTATCAAGAGAGGACATAAGGAGACTTGAGACAGCTCTCCTAATAGCATCGCTCTTTACTCCAGAGTTCATGGAGCTCCTGAGAAGCGGCGAGAGACTAACGTGGATAGACTCTCTAGCTACAGCAGCTGGCGCATTGGCTCGCGAGAAGGCTGGAATGACCATAAAGGAGATCGCTGAGGAGCTCGGCAAGACCGAGGCAACAATAAGGAAGCACCTGAAAGGAGAAACTAAGGCTGGACAGATAGTCTTGAAGACCTATGAGAGGTTTCTGAAGGAGGGAGTCAAGATAGAGCTACCCTTCCTGTCAGGAGGAGCACCCTCAGCAGAG
>JALWFJ010000119.1 GCA_027036495.1 Thermoproteales archaeon | reverse complement strand
AGGATTCCATGTGTATGTAGAGAGTTTGGAGTCAAAGATAATCCGCGGAACTCCATGTGTATAGACGGCAACAGGTTCATTCCCATTGAGCTTGTCGATATTGCTGGTCTTGTTCCAGGAGCATGGCAGGGCAGAGGTTTAGGTAACCAGTTTCTTGACCATGTCAGGAGAGCCTCTGTCTTAGTACATGTTGTTGATGCTGCTGGTGCGACAGATGAGGAAGGTAGACCTGCAAAGCCTGGTACTCGTGATCCAATAGAGGACGTGAAGTTTCTAGAACACGAGATCGTCATGTGGCTGTTTCAGATATTGAAGAAGGACTGGGATCGTGTCGTTAGAATGGTTGAGTATGCTAAGAGACCTCTTGTACAGGTACTATATGATAGGCTCAGTGGACTAGCGGTGAGCGAGGCACACATAATCAAGGCTCTGCAGGAGCTTAGCCTAGACAAGAAGAGTCCAAGCACATGGAGAGAAGATGACTTGCTGCAGTTTGTCAAGCTGGTACGTGAGCTATCTAAGCCCATAGTGATTGCTGCTAACAAGATAGACATACCGGAGGCAGAAGATAACATCAAGAGAATGATGCGTGAGCTTAAGAACGCAGTTATTGTCCCTGTATCTGCAGAGGCAGAGCTAGCGCTCAGAAGAGCTGCACAGAAAGGACTAATAAAGTACATACCTGGCGACCCAGACTTCGAGATAATCGACGAGTCGAAACTCACACCACAGCAGAAGAAGGCTCTTGAGAGAATACATGACCTCATGAAGAAGTGGAGTGGAACAGGAGTCGTTCAGTGTCTAAACAAAGCCGTGTTCGATGTTCTTAAGATGATTGCGGTCTTTCCTGTAGCAGATGAGAAGAAACTGACAGACACTGAGGGCAACATCCTACCAGACGTCTACCTGCTGCCACAGGGAGCAACAGTTCTTGATCTAGCAAGAAAGATTCACAGTGAGGTTGCTGAGAAAGCAATCTGCGCTATAGATGTTAGGACAGGGAGAAGACTAGGACTAGAGTCGAAACTTGAACACAGAATGGTCGTAAAAATAGTAACAAGAAGATAGACAGCAAAGAGGTCGCATAACGAGAAGACAAGCCTTTCACACTTAAGAAGCTAGCCGGTCAATATGTGTAGCCTCGCATTGTCTACGCCGCGGACAGTACTTTATTGAGCTAATCTGGCTCTTAGAGAGAGTAGTGAGATCTTCGTTGGAATCTTAGTTATAAGGTTCTCGTCTGGTTTGTGTGTTCTTCTTGGGAGGTTTTTCTACCATTAAAGTAATCTTCTGCTGTGACTGGACCGAGAGGTCGTCAGGGTATTGGCAGTAAATATTTATTGCTTAGCTTTTTTGACGATACGGTAGTCCTATGGTTAAGAGACCACCAAAGCCAACGTTTGATCATGTGTGGAGGGAGTCAATTAAACCTGCACTTGATGAGCTTAAGATTGAGCTTAGTGAGCGTGAGCTGTCAATATGCAACTCGTTCATGAGGTGGCTGTGGGATGTTAAGGCGAGGTTTGATGGAAAGGTTGTGCCGGAGCTTGTCCAGATGGTCGAGAACGAAGTGAGAAGGTTGTTATCTGACTATAGTGATGTTGCTGATAGGCTTAAGATTGCTCTTGAGACTGTTGCTAGGCAGTTTGGCATAGTAATCAAGGTGTAGGTTTAGCTGCGTCTTTTTGTTCTTACTGTATGTAGTACTTTACTGCTAGCTGGAACTTTCCTCTTGAGCCTCTTATGTCTACTATGTTTGTTCTCTCTTCCTGTATTAATCTGGCTGTTATTGGAAGCTTAACCTGCTTTATCTTTGCCTTTAGTGCACCTCTTACCGACTTTGGGAGCTTAAACTCCTCACTTATGACCTTGGTTATCTCCTCAATTACTTGGTCCTCACCTATGGCGCCAAGCTCGATCTCTATTATGTCCTCGTCTTGGCTCCACTTCTCGTACATGTACACATTACCAGACTGATCCTGTACGAGCTGTATGACGTGTCCCTTAAGGTCTATCAGTGCTATAGTTCTTCCTTGGATAACTTCCTTGCCGGTCACTTTCTTCTCCTCCTCTGTGTTCTGCTCTTGCTCACTGTTTGTCCTCTCTGTTTCCTGAACAGTCACATTATAAGTGTCGTTGCTCATGCTTAAAATAGCCTTACTTCT
>JALWFJ010000118.1 GCA_027036495.1 Thermoproteales archaeon | reverse complement strand
GGGGTCCACCCAAACACTATACGTCCCGTAGTTTCTGCTAGCCTTAGAGGCACATAAGGCTCATACTCCAGCTTTATCCACCTTGGTAGACCAAGAACAACGGTTCTTGTACCCTCATAAAAGGGAAATCCTAGTCGCAGAGTGATCTCGTTTCCGCTTCTTGTAGGCACTAGGACATTCTTCTGGAATACCCATGCTGGTGTAAGATCATCACACCATGGTGACTGAGCTAGCACGTCTGGACTGAATAGCAACCTGTAGAGTAGTGGTCTCGTGGTGTATGGAACTATCACTCTAAGGACTGCTGTTCCTTGAAGTCTCACGATGTTCGGCTTCACTCCGTATCCTACAGGTATGCCTATGCTTATCAGGTTTGAGTATATGTACCTCTTGCTGTAACCTGCTATTAGGGCCATCCAGTAGCTCTTGACAAAGTCTCCTCCAGCTGGGACCTCTGGTATGCCGACGCAGTATCCATCATACTGAAGCACGCTGTATGGCATGTATGTCAGTATGTAGTCTGGTCTTCCCAGGTGCTCAAGAATGTTGAGGATTCTTGTCCTGTTCTCTGTGTCTGCTAGGAAGAGTCTCGCTATCCACGCTATCTGTGTTCTGTTAACTGTGGAGTTGTCTGCTAGACTTGTCCTGTTGGCGACTACGCTTATCCAGTACCCGTAGTCCCACCATGTCACTACTGCTGCATTCTGGGGAGTCTTGTACTTTAGCCACTCAAGGGTATACATCCAGTCATAGATCTTGTAGGGAGGCTGCGATAGTATCTCGGGAGGAGCAACAGTTGCCTTTACTCCTGTGCTGGCTGTCTGGATTATTGACCCAGCAATACAGGCAACACACACCACCGCTATCAGTATGGGGAGAATGAATCCCCGTATCCTCAAAGCAACACTCAGCGAGTAGAGAGCAACAGGTATCCACACTATTGCAAGCAGATACAGTAAGAACATCATCGACATCGTCAAGTACGTAGCGGAGATACAGGCAAGCGCCAGCAGGACCGTGACAGGTGTTGGTGATGTCAGGAGACCAGCAACAGACACAATAACTGGAACATAGGAGAAGCCTACATGCTCAGATATGGCACTTGGAGATACGTATGCGTGCTCTGCGACGCTTCTTATTATTGGGGGTCTCGCTAGTGGTATTAGCACTGAGAGGTATCTTCCATGTATAGCTAGGGCCTTCGCCTTTATCAGTCCAGTAACTGAGAGAGCAGTCACAGCTAACATACTTATGACCGCGACCGCGATGACGTACCTAGCAACACGCACAGTCTTGCTGAACTTCTCTTCAGGAAGCTTCAGTAGACCAACTGTCAAGAGTATCAGCACGGTGCCGAGATGTGGGATCACTGAGAGACCACTTGTGAGTGTGTGGATGCTGTACCTAGGCGTCAAGAGTATGAAAGTCACAAAGCCAAGGTAGGTCGCCATGTAGGCGAGAGCAAACTTGTCTAGGTCTACTCTTCTTCCTGATACAAGGACATAGAGAGACAGGGCAACTGCAGCAAGCCCATATATGTTGAAGAGATACACGTAGCCTCCCCAGATCCAGGTCGTGAAGCCGTTAGTCAGGAAGGCGAGCACCAGGAAGGGCGCACGCTCACGTAGTCTTGACCTCACTGCGGCCTCTATGGTGAAGGCAAGTGCGAGGACGGCAAAGAACTGAAAGAACGGCACGTCATCCAGCCACCCAGCTGTTCCACGCATGGTGAAGAAGGGAGACACTGCTCCCCATACTGCAGCAAGAGATGCAGCATAGAGCCTAACATCTGGATGCGAGATCCTCCACACTAGGTAGGCAAGCGCGAAGACGCTCAGTGCATTAAATATTGCTGGACTAAGCACTGCAGTCTCGTGAAAGCTCAAGCCAAGTCCTCTAAGCAAAGTGTACATGACTGCAGCAATTAGAGACACTCCGGGCGAAAGAGACTTTGCCCAGTCAATGTGCCATGGGTACCAGAACTGTGTAAAGTACGTGTATCCATGATGTACAACAATTCTGTACTTCTCAATCACTGAGTGCGAGAGAAAGACTGCTTTTCCACCACTTATCCACCAGAGAATTCCATTCAGTATCCCGGCATCCACAAGGAACTTGGCTAGGTAGTACCTGATGTAGGGATCAAATGCTCTGAGATACCAGCCCCACATGAGCGCGTCTTGGAGTCTGACGTAGAGCGCTAGGAGAAAGGAGGCTATTATTGTCAGCGTTGTAGATGCTACTAGAAGTGCTCTATGAAGCTTCTCACTCTGAAGAGAGCTCAGCAACGTCGTAATCTTGCTCTGGCTCAAGCTTCTCTGACTCATGTTCAGAAACCTCAATCATGTAGCCCTGTATTTTGGGTTTTAATATGCTTAGACAGCAGGGACAGCGATAGCCCCACTTCCTCAACACATCATCTATACTCTTAGGCTCCTTACCACTATACAGAACAAAGCCACAGGAGTGACAGACTACCACGATCGGCATCTCAGAATGGAGAGAGCTAGCCTAGGTTTTTGTCCGGTATGTCACACCTTGAAGCGTATAGCAGAGTCAACTGATAGTGCATATACGACGGCATCCAGCTCATGAGACGTTACGTTCCCTCTTCGAGCAAGATCTTGCCTCATGTGCCTGAATATCTTCCTCCTGTACTTTGTCTCCCTCTCATTTATGACGTACAGCGGGACCTCTCTACCTAGCGAGAATAACACCATCATCGAGAGACTAGTCTTCTTCTCACCTCCACTGACACCAACACAGAGAGTCACGTCTAGGCCACGCTCAAGCAGGAGCTTGACCAGTCTGTTGAGTAGATGTGTAGAAACTACGGCATGTAGGGTGGGGATCCCGCACTGGACAAGCGCTATTCCTGAGCTGTCTGGTCCTGGGTCAACGCCTATCACGACCTCTCTGCAGAGGCTATGTCTCGAGAACACGTGTGCCAGCTCTGCCATGAGCTCGATCAGGTCAGCATCATCGACTACGTCGAACCTTGATCTTGCTCTTCTCGCAAGCTGTCTCTCAAGTGCTTTGTCGACGATCACTATCATGTTACTGTCTAGCTCTCTCTCTGAGCTAGCATATCTGAGCTCAAGCACGTCCTCAAACACTATTCTCCTGATCTTCTCGTAGAGCTTCCATCGCCCAATAAATAGAATTTTCCTATTACGCACTGACGTATTCAGTACATTTTCCTAAATTTAAAACGTATCTCTCCTCGAAGAATCTTCTCAACCCAGGGAACATCAACCTCATCTATCCTCCATCTCTGTCTGACGTAGCTCTCCTCGACCGGTATAGTTACCCCACATCTGTATGCGAGTGCTCCAGTGAACGCTATCATTGCTCCATTGTCTCCAGCAAGCTCATCTGTGACGAAGCCAAGAGAGACCTCATAGTCTTCGGCAACTACATTAAATATCTCTCTCAGTCTCTTACTTCTCGCTACACCACCCGTGACGAGAAGCTCTCTCTTTCCAGTACTGACAAGTGCTCTCTCAGTGACCTCGGCAAGCATGTAGTAAGCTGTCTCGACTAGGCTCAGGGCAACATCCTCTACAGGATAACCTTCTCTGACCAGCTGCAGGGCCCGAGTTAGTAGTCCAGAGTACGAGAGATCCTGTCCTATGACCGTGTATGGCAGGGGAATGTATCTTCGTCCCTTCCTGGCAAGCTCCTCAATCTTAGGTACTCCCGGCATGTCAAAACCTAGCTCGCGTGCAAACATGTCTAGACAGTTTCCAATAGTTATGTCTAGAGTCTCTCCAAACACTCTGTATCTACCATCTGAGTATGCTAGAACCATCGTGTGACCTCCAGATATCAAGACAACTAGAGGATCCTTCAGCTCAGTGACTAGCTTAGCTATCTCAACATGTGCGATTCCATGATGAACAGGAACCAGCGGCTTGCCAAACTTGACGGAGAGTGCTCGAGCAACTGTTGCGCCTACTCTGAGAGCTGGACCGAGTCCAGGTCCCTGAGAGAAGGCTACAGCATCTACGTCTCTGAGCGAGACCCTAGCTGTGCTCAGCGCCTTCTCTATGAGACGTGGTGCTACACGTACATGATGCTCAGCTGCCTCTCGTGGATGTATGCCTTTTCCAGGTGGTGGAGTGTAGGTGTCGTTAACGTTGGCCAGTATGGCTCCATCGTCCGTCGCTATGCCTACACCAAAGGTGTGTGCTGTCGACTCTATTCCCAGAACCAGGACCATATCCTCTCAGCTACGTGCTAGACATGATAGTGACTCTGCGAGCTTGCTAAGTGGCGAGGAGTCTCCGAAGTAGACTACTCTCTTCACGTCAAGTCCTCGAGATAGAACTAGTATGCCCTTCTCAAAGTAGGGCCTGTAGAGAGACACGTACGAGTCCACGTTGTGTGGCAGCTCGTAGACCACGTTTATTGCCTCTGGTAGTGCCCAGAATATGGGAGAGTAGTAGTACATCTTTGGCACAGCTATGAGAACTGTCTGATCATCGAGTCTACACGTGTATATGTAGCCTGCACGGCTCTCATCAACTCTAGATAGTGAGCTTGCTCCAGCAGTCTCCACGATTCTCCTGAGCAGAGGCTCGATCACGTGCTCAAGTAGAACTCTCTCGATTAGGGGGAGCGCGAGGCCGTTCAGGAAGCCGTCGTAGAACACGTAGCGAATACTTGTGAGAGACTTAATGTAGTCCTGTACAGATCTCTTGTGAAAGTGACTAAACTGGTCTATGCTTCCAGTCGACATGCTGTACATTGCAGCGATTATTCTGATACCATCCTCCCTGCCTACAAGTAGCGAGAGTATACTCCGCTTAATGTCGTCGTCTGTCGGCAACTTGACTGGTCCTGTAAGACCTCTCTGTATCTTCTCTATGAGCGCTCTTGTCCAGGTGTACTCTGTGCAGCTATACGTTCTGTCACAGGAGTACACTAGAAACTTCAGAACCGTACATAGAACCCTGTACTCTACGTTTATGTTCTGTAGAAGCTCGCTACATCTTATGTAGTCACTGACTCCATATATGCTGAAGCAGCCTCTCCTTCTGACGTAGTCTGAGACGTATATAAGGGTCTTCTTCTCGTCCTCCGTGCTGAGCCTCACTATCATTGAAAATATCTCTTCAACGTCAAGGCACTCGCCAATCAGCCTCTCCACGGAGTCCTTGGAGAATCTCCTGAACTGAGTATCACGCACCTTTACCACATCTCCAAACTCGTCAACTATGACCCCATACCTCGCAGCCTCCTCTAGGTCGACGCCCACAATGCTGTGCACGTCGAAGCGCGAGTAGCCTAGAAGCCACAGTGCTAGTCCAAGAAGCAGTCTTGGGTTCTCTCTCAGCAACTTCCTGACCTCTCTACAGTGAGGACTAGACATTGCAGATCTTTCTATATAGTGGACACTCTATACACTTAATTCTGCTGCAGTATACCCTGTCTATGACGTAGCTCACAGTCTGGATCCATGAGCTCAGTCTGCCAAACGTCCTATACGCTAGACCTGTGAGACATCTTGTGCGGGGACACTCATCGCACCTGTACCTGACACAGTACCTCTTCTCTGGAAGCACGTATGACTCGAAGAGTCTGAGCTTAGAGACGAACCTCCTGAAGTGAATGTCAGAGGGTGCAAGCTCGGTCGTCTTCCCGGTGAATATCAAGAAGGCATCAGCAACCTTAGGTCCAACGTTCCTTATCTTGAGGAGCTCCCTCCTGATATCCCAGTGTGATGCACCATCCAAGTATAGACGAAGAGGACCAGACAGAAACTGTCTAAGTGCCTCTGGAAGCTCAGTAAGCTGGTAACTTGACGAGACTTTCCTAACAGTGTCCAGATCGAGATAGCTCAGGTCGTCTCCAGTAAGCTCACACAGCGTCTGGACCCACCTGATGACGTTAGTGTAGTAGTCCGTGTTTCTCGATAAAAACGTTGATACAAATATGTGGACAGGGTCTCTACTAGATATAGCTATCCTAATCGCGGAGCAAGAATTCACTAGAACCTCAACAACGTCTCGATATCTAGCATCAACATCCTCAATTAGCCTCTCAGGCTCATACCAGAGACCAGTGAGCTCACGAGACACGTCTACTGAGACTCCATGAGGAAGCACAACGTGAACCCTGTCGAGCATCTGCCTGATCTTGACTCCCTTAGCATAGCCATACCTCTTAACTAGCCAGCAGTCATCCCTGACGAACATCACAAGTATGAAGCTTGGATACATTGTGAGCTCAAGATCGTACCGAGATCTTGGTACAGGCAGCTCAATCAGCCTCTCCACGCTAGGTGATTACTTGGGAGCTTAGGCTAGTCTTCTATGTTGTCTCAGCATATCATATCATGAACTGTGGAATGTTGTCCGGAGTGTATGCTACAATTGGCTTAAGTCCATATTTCTCAAGTAGCTTCCTCACATGTGGATAAAGTATTACGTACTCTGGATCAAGCGACTCTACGAGTACTGGATGTATCTGTCTAAGTCTCTCGAGAAAACGCTCAATCTCCTCACGTGTTGAGAAGCTCAGCATGACTGCCGGGTACACTTGCTCTCCCGGCCTCATTCCATGCTCAACAAGTTTCTCTATTGCCCTGATCTGAACCTCAAAGTACTCTGGCTTTGCTCCTGTTATCCTGTGAAACGTCTCCGGACTTGTGCCCTTTATTGACACCCT
>JALWFJ010000117.1 GCA_027036495.1 Thermoproteales archaeon | reverse complement strand
GAGTTAGGATTGGCGAGACCACGATGCCTAAGGCAGAGATGCTACAGTCAATGTTCTCATACGTATGTAAGGAGTACAGAGAAGGCAGGTACAGCGTTAAGCTAGAAGCTCACTACCTGACTCAGTCGATATTCAACATTAAGGCAGTCTATCCACGAATAACAGTCATAGACAGGGAGGAGTTCGTGGTGCTATTTCAAGACACGTTTCCTAGACTTCTAGAGAGAGGAATTAAGGTCGTTGACTGTGTACGTAACATTGTTGACTACTCAATAAGACCTGGACTTGAGACGAAATTCACAAAGATGGCACTCAACCTGCTCATAGATCCACAGCTTAAGCGTAGAGTTAGCAAGCTCTTGACCGAGGTGATAGGCAGAGACATTATCCTAGACTTTAGAAAGATTGAGAACAGAGAGGAGTACGTTCTGGAGAATGTTGTTCAAGCACTTCCCTTATCAGCACATGAGACCTCACTGATAAACCTTGTGTACATGTTTACCGCAGAGGAGTCTCTTCCTGACAGAGGCACGCTCATAGTTGACGACTTCGATTCGTTTCTCAGTGATGAGCTCCTAGAGAGGACGGTTTCTGTGCTCTCTAAGAGAGCTCTTGAGAGAGAGCTACAGCTAATATTGCTGTTTCGCTACAGGGAGAACCTGGAGAGGGCTCAAAGGGTAGCTGAGAGGTTCTGTAGGGAAGACATAAGCGTGGTCGAGCTCTAGGGAGTCAGCTCTATCTTCTCTACATGAAAGCTTAGTGGTAGTGGTGTTGCTGGTAATCTTTTCGCTATCTTCTCCTCCTCAAGCACATGGACATGGTGTGCTAGAGATGATGACATGTAGACTCTGGTTTGTTCGTCGACATCAATCCTGAAGAGACGATAGTAGGATGCTCTATGAGAATACCTCTCGACCAGATGACTAGTAACGTAGATCTGGATATTCTCTCCCTCATTTAGGATAGACACAGTCATGAAGGCTGTCTTAGTGTAGTCCCTCATTAGCTCCTTGAGTACCTGAGGTACAGGTTCTCCTTGCTCTATCTTGAAAGCAATGTAGAGACCAGCTATACAGCTGTCAGTGAACTTTAATGGATTGACCCTAATTACCTCTGCAAGCTTGTCCTTATACACAGCGCCATTATGTGCAAAGACGACCTCTACTCCTTTTCTTGTGAGGTATGTGTAGGGGTGTGAGTGCTCTGTTCCTAGTGGCTCTCCAGTGCTTGCTGCACGTACGTGTGCAAGAATTACACATCTATCGTCTCTGGAGTAAGACTCTATGACTCTCAGAATGTCTCTACATGTGCTGTGCTCGCTGAATATAGCATTTCCTGACTTGTACATGAGCTTGCTCTTTTTAGAGAGGTTCAAGTAGTAGAGTCCCCATCCGTCAGGATGGTTCTCATCTATTCCAGATAGTACTCCTATGACGTCACTCTCTGCGACCTTTATCAGGGAGTCAAAGAGCTCTCTAACTATCTCTGGCCTGTATCGACCTACGTAGAGCAAGATCCTGCACATTGGAAATCTCTACGTCCTAGGTCTCCAGATAATTTTACCTGTATCCTCTAGAGCTCTGTAGCCTGGTAGTCCTGCTAGCTCCTTCTTGAACCACTCACTTCCAAGAAGGCTTATCAAGTCACGGCAAGCTGGGTTTCTCTCCAGGCTCTCTATCCTGACGAGGAGGTCGTACTCCTCCCAGGTCAGAGGTATGAAGTCAAGATTGTACAACAGTGCTGCAAGTCTTATCCCTAGGCCTGCATCGGCTCTACCTTGAGCGACTGCTGCAGCTACTCCTGTGTGTGTCTTAACCTCGTACGTGTACCCTCTTATTCTCTTGGTGAGCTCCGTGAAGCTAATGTTCTCCTCTTTAGCTATCTTCTTGAGCTCTAGGTCTAGCAAGGCTCTAGTTCCAGCACCTCTGTTCCTGTTTACTATTCTGACGTCTGGACGGAGAAAGTCCCTTATGGACCTGATGTTCTTTGGGTTGCCACGCTGAACTATTATTCCCTGCTCACGTAGATAGCCTCTCACGAGGACCGCATTCTTGATGTTCAGCTTCTCCAGGTATGGAACATTGTAGATCCCAGTCTCCTCGTCTACCAGATGCGTACCAGCAACGTCTGCACAGTCCTTTGATACGGCAATTATTCCACCAAGCGAGCCTATGTTTATCTGCTTGATTCTGTACTTGTCACTCAGCTTGTCGAGAAGAAGCTCAAGCCCTAGATCGTGACTACCAACAACGTAGAGATCAACCCTTCCGTCTAGCTCACGTAGAAGTCTCACACGTACCTTCTCTCCATCTTCAAGAAGCTCAACGTTCTCTGGAACAGAGACTATTCCGTCTGCATGTACTATCGGCGAGAGAGCACCTTGCTGGAGAGGGAGCGGGTATGCAAACAGCTTATCTCCTCTCTTTATGAGCATCACAGGGTATATTGCTCTGCGGCCCTGTGCACCAAGTAGTCTACCTCGAAGCTCAGCCTCAACTTCGACACAGTGCTCTTCTCTACATAGAAGCTTGCACACTATAGGCTTGACGAGCAGATAGAAGACCACCAGTGCGCTATTTGGATAGCCAGGGAGACCAATCACGAGCTTGCCCTCCACGTCTGCTATGACTGTAGGCTTGCCAGGACGTATCTGTAGTCCATGTACGAGCACGTTTCCAAGCTTCTCAAGAACTCTGTACGTTATGTCCGAGGTTCCTGCCGAGGTTCCACCAGTAACCAGCACGATGTCATGAGTACGTACACTTCTGCTGATAGCGTCTCTCAGCATGTCCTCATCATCGGGGACTACTCCTAGGCGTACAGGTTCACATCCAAGCTCCCTCAAGAGTGCATATAGCATGTAGGTGTTGGAGTCGTATATCTTTCCAAGATCTGTGAGGGGTCTTCCCGGGTCCACAAGCTCGTTTCCAGTGCCTATTATGGCTACTCTAGGCTTCTTGTAGACCTTCACCCTGTTAATGCCCAGTGCTGCTAGGAGTGCAATCTCTCTGTGAGTGAGCAGTGTGCATCTTCTGAGCACTAAGTCTCCCTTTGAGACGTCTGTGCCTGTAAACTGGATGTTCTCTCCTGGATAGGTTGACCTGAACACAAGGAGATCGCCATTGATCTGTCTAGTGTACTCGACCATTACTACGCTGTCTGCTCCTGGAGGCACGGGGGCACCAGTAGCTATCTCAACACAGGTTCCCTCCTCAACCTCGAGAACAGGCTTGTCGCCGCACTCTAGCTTTCCAATTATCTTAAGCTTAACAGGTCTAAGGTCAGATGCAGACACTAGGTCTAAACTCCTGACAGCGTACCCATCCATTGTTGCTCTGTCGAATGGGGGTAGATCTAGTGGAGAGTACACGTTCTCTGCGAGAACTCTCCCTGAGGCATCTGTGAGCTCAACCTCCTCTACTCCCAGAGGCTCAACTCGGAAGTGATCAAACACGATCTTGAGTGCATCCTCAGGTGTCACGAGTCTATGGTAAATTTTTCTCATAGTGTAACCAAACCTATATTTCAGAGGGGTATTATCTCATTAGTGATGTTCCCAATACGTGGCGATGATGTAGTTGTCAAGAAGATGGCTCAGCTCATACGTACAGGTGCAAAGCTCACTGGCTACACGTGTCCCGTGTGTGGAACACCTCTGCTTCTCCTGAAGACAGGAGACTACTACTGTGCAAAGTGTGATAGACCTGTAGTCATAGTGAAGTCAGATGAGGAAGAGGCACAGATAAAGATGAGGATAGGTCTTGCAGAGGTCAGAAACACCGTGTTCAGCAAGATAATGGATCTGAACGATCAACTACGTAAAGCAAGTGTCAACAACGTTGGAGAGGTACAAGAGATCACGCGAAGTCTGCTTATGCTGCTAGAGACGTTCGATAAGCTTAACAAGATAATCAACGAGCTTGGAGGCAGGAAGTCAAGCTAGCCACAGTGCAGAATAGAGATGTGTCGTAGAGTGATAACGCTCTTGACAGACTTTGGGACACAGGACTACTTTGTAGCGTCAATGAAGGGAGTAATTCTGTCGATTAACCCTGAGGCGAACATTGTAGACATAACTCACGATGTGCCTCCCCAAGATGTGCACCGAGCAGCATTAATACTATGGGCGTGTTACAAGTACTTTCCTCAAGGAACAATACATGTGGTTGTGGTTGATCCAGGTGTTGGCACCGAGAGGAGGCCAATACTCGTCAAGACTAGAAACTACTACTTCATTGGCCCAGACAATGGTGTGCTCAGTCTAGCTGCCGAGGAAGATGGCGTGGTCGAGATACTTGACCTAGCTAAGATGTGTAGAGCTGCTCGAAGAAGGGTCTCACATACCTTTCATGGGAGAGACATATTTGCACCAGCAGCAGCGTATCTAAGTCTTGGAGTCTCTCCTCAGGAGCTTGGAGAGCCTGTTAGAGACTATGTAAGACTAAGCGTAGAGCCACCTAGAAGAATAGGCGAGAGAGAGCTGGAGTGTAGAGTGATATACATAGACAGGTTTGGTAACGTCTATACAAACATCAGAGAAGACCTACTGAGAGATCTTAAGAACGTGTCAAGGATAGCTGTGACTCTTCCTGATGGTAGAGTTATCAAGATGCCTCTCTGTAAAGCGTATGGATACGTAGCTCCTGGAGAGGATGTCGCAGTAATAAACAGTGAGGGTTTCCTAGAGCTAGCAGTAAACTTTGGGAGATTCTCCGACAAGTATGGAGTTAGGCCTCTAGATAAGCTAAGGATATCTCTGGAGAAGTAGTCCTCAAAGGACGTGAACAAGATCCTTCGTGTACTAGTACCGCTACACGTAACCTGTATATGGAGAGTAGTCTGGGGACGCGATTATCTGGACACGGGATCTATTGGAGCTGGACTTAACCTAGGTCCCTGCACATATCTAGAAGTTAGACCATGGTCTAGAGATATAGTATCGATTAACGGCAGAGAGCTATATCTGAGACACGTCACGCTAGCTAGAGAGCTTCTAGGAGTGAGGAGTCCTCTTAGAGTTGACTGTCTAACCCTTGGTGATCTAGGTGTAGGATATGCATTGAGCTCGGCGGTGACCATAGCATCTAGCCTATATGCACATACTTTAGGTATAGCAAGCCTGGAGCGTTGCCTAGATGTTGCACACATTGTTGAGGTGAAGCTGAGAACAGGATTAGGAGACGTTGCTGCACAGACCTCTGGGGGTGAGATAGAGATTCGAGTGAAGCCAGGTGCTCCATCCAGAGCAGCTGTACGTAGAATAAACATTAAAGAAAAAGTGACTGTGATAATTGCAGAGCTTCAGGGAGGGGAAAATACTCCAGAGATGCTTGCATTAAGATATGCAAGAATTCAACAAGCGAGTGCTAAGCTGATTAGCAAGGTGCTCGACGTTGCAGATCTAGACACGCTTCTTGAATTGGCATCTACTTTCAGCAGAGAGGTAGGTTTTCTCAGTGAGAACATAGAGAGGGAATTATATTCGTTCAGGTCGTGGATTAGAGGCATGTTTGTAAAGAAGAGATTGTTAGTCATTGTGCCGGAGAGAGACAGAGCTCAAGATGTGGCAGAATCGCTGTCTTCAAGCAGCTTATTGAGAGATGTCAAGTTTTTTGCTCTCTGTGATAGGGGAGTAACAGTTGTTCACTAGCCTAGGCTTCCACGGACAATTCCTGCCTCTACTAGGTACTTCATACCCTCCTCCTTACCAATGTTCTCGTAGAAGAGTCTTATGAGCAGTCTGTGTCTCTCTGACCACTCTCCCTCGTTTGATTCAATGTTTAGTCTATTCTTTATCTCCTCTAGGTCTTCTTGAATTAGTCTGTATAGTTTAGGTCCAAGATACTTTCTGGCTAGCTCAAGGTCAAGTAGTGCCAAGTCAAACTCTAGGTCTTTTCTAAGTATAGGCATGGTCTCCTTGATTACGAGCTCGCTCACGTATTCTGGGAAGGTCTGTTCAATTCTTCTAAGTGCTCTTCCTAGTCCTATTATTGTTGGTGGTATACCCATCGTGTATAGGGCGGCTACGAAGTTTATTGCGCGTGGCAGTATTATCTTGTGCTCCTCCACGTAGCATATTAGATCCTTGTCCTCGCTGAAGAGTGCTCCATCAACGATGTCTCTCGAGTACTTTGCTACCTCGAGTCTCTCTCTTCTCTTCGGTATGAAGTTGTTTATCAGGAGTATCTTCTCAGCAACCTGAACTATGAATTTCAGGTACTCTGCTGTGAATATCTTGCAGACTTTCCTTATGAGGTACTCCTCCTCTAATGTGTACACTCTGGGAGTCCTACCGACTCTATCCTGAAGTTTGTCAATGACTTCTCTTACTGCTTGAGGTCCCATGTCATACCTTATGCCTGACTGAATAGTTACAGTATAGAACCACTTGTACGTGTCTGCAAACTCTATCACTGTGTCGGGACTCAGATTTCCTCTGAATGGCAGCTTGCCTACTCCAAGTATGGGGTATATTCTCACTCCAAGCTCCTTACCTAGCTTCCACAGCTTAGAGAGAGCTATCTTCAGTCCAAGCACTGACGGTATGTGTCCATATATCATCGCGGTGTCGGACTTCCCTATCATCACTCTCACGATATCTGAGTGAACGAAGATTGAGGACTCAACAATCCACTTTCTAAGTAGCTCGTTTATGTTCAACATTGCATCGAGATCTTCTATGAGCGGTATGACTCTAACCTCCGTGTCTATCTTCTTTCCAGTCTCCTCCTCGAGAAGTCTAGTCATGTTCCAGATTCTCCTCTGGAGATCAAGAAGCTCCTTTGTGCTTCCAGTCATTGGATTTATGACGTACTGTACAGACTTGGACACGTCAAGATTGACGACAAGTGTAGCTATGAGAACCATCAAGTGTCTATCTAGCTGCTCGAGTCTAGGGTTAGGCAGTCTTGGAGTAAGTATGAAGTCTATCCCAGCCTTGAATCCTAGCCTTGCTAACTCTCCAGCTACCCACTTTACCTGATGGTATGGAGTCAGCTTTCCCTCATAGTCTATCATCTTTTCGTCACAGTTGAAGCCTCCTTGCTCAAACGGTGTTATGTCCTTGACAGCTTCTTGAACTTCCTCACTTGCATCAACACACTTGCTAGCTGAGTCGGGATGCTGCGTACACATTGCAAGCGGAATACCAATTCTGCTAAGTTGCTTAACTACCACGAGCCCTTGAGACCTCCCGCTATTTACTTAATAAGGAATTCTCTATGAATACAGCGTGGCAAGAACAAACGAAATAGAAATGTTTCTGAACAAGTACCTCGGAGTTGAACACTTCAGCGAGGTCGACATAGTTGTGAATGGCCTCGAGATTGAGGGAAGAGAAGAGACTAATAAGGCCGTATTTGCTGTCAGCCTAACAGAAAAAGTTGTTGAAGAGGCAGTTAGAGAGAGGGCCGATGCAATATTCCTACACCATGGAGTGTTGCTGAGAGGAGGGAGAGGAGCTCAGCTTCCTCTTCAATCTATACGTGGAAGTCTGCGAAGAAAGTTAAAGCTCATACTCCAGCATGATATTAACGTCTTTGCGTACCACTTGCCACTTGACGCACACCCAGACATAGGAAACAACGTCACAATAGCGAGGATCCTCGGAGTGGTTGACGTAGAGTGGATAAGTGAGGCCAAGTGTCCGCCAGTGGGAGTTATTGGAAAATATGTACATGAAGTCCCACTGGACGATGTGTACAGTCTAGTTAGAAGAAAGATAAATCCTGAAGCTATCCTGCTAAAGTACGGACCAGACCGCGTCAAGACAATTGCGGTAGTCTCTGGCGCAGGAGCTAGATACATAACCAGATTTCGCAGAGGCGAGATAGATCTCTTCATCACTGGAGAGTTTAGAGAGGAGTGTGAGGTTTACGCACAGGATGAGGAAATAAACGTGATCATAGCTGGACATTATGCTACAGAGATTTTAGGAGTGAGAAACCTTGCGAACCTAGTTAACAAGCGATTTAACGTCACTGTAAGAGTGATCGAGACCGGACAGAGAGTCTAGACGAGCAGGTTAGCCTTAGCTACAAGCTCTAAAGCTTCATCGAGACTACCTAGTCTATCTCCTGTAAGTACTCTCACAGCCGATGCCAGTGCAGCCACCAGAGCTAGTATGTCTCTTCTCGTTACCCACCCCATGTTTCCTATCCTGAAGATTCTTCCTCTCAGATCATCCATGCCGTCAGCTATCTCTATGTTGTAGAGCCTGTATACGAGAGACCTAAACTCTGCTGGACTAACACTCTCAGGGTATAGAAATGACAGCACAGTGACTGACCTGACGTCACTGTTCTCAACGAAGGGTCTAAGCTTCAGCTTCTCTAGCACGTCAAGTATTAGTCTTGCTCTATCTCTGTGCCACCTTATCCATCTATCAAGACCAACGTTGTTGACTATGAAGTCTAGACTGTCTCTGAGTGCAAACAGCAGATTTACTGCTGGAGTAAATGGCGTCTCGTTCTTCTCGAGAAACTTCTTTGTGAGCTTCAGGTCAAAGTACGTTGACACACAGGTATTACTGCTAAGTCTACGTTCAGCTTCTGGTGTCCTCACGGTAATGAAGGAGAGACCAGGTGGAGATGCTAGACACTTCTGCGAGCTTGAGATCGCGACATCTATGTCCCACTTGTCGCAGGAGAAGTAGTCTCCACCCAGTCCTGAGACATTGTCGACTACTGCTATGCCTCCAAGATCATGCACGTACCTCACTATGTCTGGAAGTTCTCTCAGCGTCACACCGGGGTTAGTCTCGTTAAACACCATTATTGCCACGTCTATCTCTTTCAAGCCCTCCGACTCGACGAATGTCCTCACTTGGGCAGGTGAGGGAGTCGTGCCGAGAGGAACAACAAGTCTATACACCTTGCTACATGCACGTGAGGCTTGCTCTGCAAATCTTCTGCCAAAGGTTCCAAACACGAGTGCAAGAACCTTGTCTGAAGGCTTAATGAAGTTCAATATTGCTGCATCAACAGCACCTGTACCACTAGCAGTGAGTATATGCACATCACCCGAAGTGTCAAACACTCTCTTCAGTAACTCAGTGGTCTCTCTGAAGACTCTTCGAAACATCTCAGACCTGTGACCAACATGTCTGCCAACATGTCTACGGGCAGGTGGAGCGAGCTGAGATGGACCTGGAACAAGCAGCAAAGGATCCTCAAACTCAGCTGGCAACATCACTGTCCGTGATGAGGTCACCCCTTAATTACGTTAGCCTAACCTACACTTGCTGAGATGATTGTCGAGAACGCGACACTTAGAGCACACAGAGGAAAGATAAAGCTTGATGTAGAGTTCTCCCCCTTGACGATTCTATGCGGCAGGAGGCCAAGTGGCAAGACTCTACTCATGAGTCTGCTACACAGACTGCTGCTAAATCCGGCAGACGTGAGTGATCTTGACATAGCGAGGACGAGACTAGATGTGGATCTAAGAGTCACTCTGAGACTACCAGAACATGCTAGAAAAGACGTATGTAGATACTTCAAGAAGTACTGGAACGAGAATCTGGACGAGTGGAGTGGAAGGCTCGTGATAAACCTGTCGATAGATAGGAGCAAGATCGAGTATGTAGTAAAGCTTGTGGAGACTGATGAGCCTCTGCTTCACATAGTCAACGATCATGGTGGCACTCTCCGAGTGAGAAGGCCAATAGCTACTGAGATTGAGTGTGGTAGACTAAGCATAGATGGCTTGTATAAGCACATCATGGAGAAGCCAGAGATAAACGCAATATCGAGCACCTACACTACTGTTAGGATAGTTTTTGAGTTCGTGTTGAGAGCATTTAGGCATATAGGATCAGTAAGCAACATCTATGTAGATCAATGCGAGGACTTTAGCACATGCTTAGACCTCAGCGAGCTACCTAGCTCAAGGTCTAACCCCCTCGTGCGAGGGGCTGAGCTACTGGCTCACCCCAAGGTTGCTCCTCGCCTGCTGGCTTACCTCAATCAGGCTGCACGTAGAGCAGGCTTTGGCGGCATGAGCGTAGGCATACTTGGAAAGATCCTCACTCTGTCTCTTCAGCAAGACGACGAGATCGTTGTCTGTCCCGAGCTTCCTCGCAGCCTTAAGTCCTATGTTAACCTAGTAACATCGCTGCTGTACCTGGACAAGTCTGGTATACTCTTTGTAGAGAACTTTGATTACTGTCTGAGCGACGACTTGATCAAGAATGTGCTCTCTCTCCTCAGAGAGCGTCTACAGAGAGGATCCCAGATAATTCTTGAGTGTAGATCAAGTGACGTAGCTAGCTTGATGCTGTCAAAGATCCCGGAGGCTAAGATTGTACAGCTCTAGCCTTATCGAGAACCTGACTAGCAAAACTCACATCTCTGAAGCCCTCAGCTAGAGCACGTGCTCTTCTTCTCAGCTCTACAAGCTCGCTGTTTGACCTCCTCAAGATCTGTATCACGTACCTAAACATCTCGTGATCGCTTGTTGCAAGATACGCCTCGAGTGTATGCCTAGCCACCTCAGCAAGTCCAGTGGGCATTCTAATTACCACAATAGCTCCCTGCAGCATCGCCTCTACGGGAGCCATGCCAAAGTGCTCTCCAATTCTTGGATGCACGTAGACCTTAGCCTCTCTGTACAGCTCGAGAAGCTTCTTGTCGTCTGGGCTCGGAACTAGCTCTATGTCTCTGTACTTGTCGATAAGGCTATCCACGATCGCTCTCACGTGCTCGTAGTACTCTCTGTGTCGTGGATCAACAAACCCTGCAAGTACTAGTCTGCAGTCTCTCACTTCCTCTTTCACAAGGCTGAACATTGAGACTAGAATATCCTGTCTCTTCAAGGAGTTAAATCTTCCAACGTACAGTATGGTATTGTCTCGTCTCTGTTCAAGATCTGGCTCCTCAAAGAACACCTCGTCAATACAGGGATAGACCACTTCTGCCTTGATAGGCCAGAGCATCTCTATTGCCAGCTTAGTTCTCCTCGAGTTACATAGCGTCAAGTCCGGGGCGTTGACGTATCTGGGAGTCAGTGTTGGATACCTCAGATGGGTCTCATAATCTCTCAGATTATCTTCACTTATCTCCTCGTCTATCGGAAAATGCACGTAGACTACGGTCTTGGTCTTAGCGTAGACACTCTTCGCTATTGCGCAGTAGTAAGGTTCCTGAACCATTACTACGGTGATGTCTGGCTCAAAGCTGCGCACAATGTTGCTTACTCTCTCCTCAACCTCCTCTCTGTCTGCACCTAGCCTTAACATCTCTGTGATACCTAGATACTTTCCAAACCAGTCGTCTGATAGAGCTCCAGTCACCAGCTTTAGCTCCAGTCTCTCCTCGATCTTTGATAAGCCATCAAGCAACACCTTAGTCAGCCTCTCAGAGCCTCCCTTGATGTTCAGGTGGGGATGAAGTATCAGTATCCTCACTTGACCTTATCCGGCTACGGACATCTTAACTTGTTAACCTTGGTCAAGGAAAGAATAACTCTTATAAGGTGCTTAGTCTAATGTGTGATCTCGGAATGAGTCGGATCTGACTTCTACGTTGAAATACATGATTGTACTCTAAGGGAGGGAGAGCAGGCAGCTGGAGTATCCTTCAGGATAGAGGACAAGGTCAGACTAGCTCTAGAGCTAGATAGGCTAGGGGTAGACATAATAGAGTGTGGATGGCCTTCAGCCAACCCCAAGGACATGCAAGTGCTCAGAATTCTCAAGAGGGAGTACAGTGTTGAGGCAAGGTTAGCCGCATTTACGTCAACGAGAAGACCTTACCGGAGGGTTGACCAAGACCCGGTAGTCGTGGACACCCTCAAGGCAGAGCCAGACGTTGTCGTCGTCTTTGGGAAGGCATGGACGCTACATGTACGTGAAGTCTTGAGGACAAGCCTTGAGGAGAATCTGAAGATGATAGAGGAAACAATAATGTTCTTCAAAGAGCATGGACTCGATGTCATATTCGATGCTGAGCACTTCTTTGACGGGTACAAGGATGATCCTGAATATGCTCTGAAGGTCGTGAAGCTCGTAGATGAGCTGAGAGTACATGCCATAGTTCTCTGCGACACTAATGGTGGCTGTCTTCCTCACGAGGTGCAGAAGATCGTGAGCAGAGTCTCTGCCGAGCTGAGAAACAGCGCTCTAGGCGTGCACCTACATAATGACTCTGGCTGTGCAGTAGCTAACACGATTATAGCTGTCCTATCAGGTGCCTCGCATGTACAGGCAACAGTCAATGGCATAGGTGAGAGGTGCGGTAATGCGGACCTGTGTCAGCTCTTGCCAAATCTGTTACTGAAGCTCAACGTAAGGACGAGGAGAACAACTGTGGACAAGCTCAAGAACCTGACGTACGTGTCAAAGCTCGTATATGAGCTAACGGGCCTTCAGAGAAACCCATATCAGCCATATGTTGGTGACAACGCGTTTGCACATAAGGCAGGTGTCCACGTTGATGCTGTGCTAAAATGTCCACGCGCATACGAGCACGTGAATCCCGAGATTGTGGGTAACACTAGGAGGTTCGTCTTGTCTGACCTGAGCGGCTCAGCGACAATAATATCTAAAGTGAAGGAGATGCTGGGCATAGATCTGAGAAAGGATGATCCACGTGTACGTGCAGCTCTACACGAGATAAAGTCTCTGGAAGAGAGAGGACTATCCTTTGACGTTGCTGCAGCAAGTGCCGTGCTGGTAGTGCTCAAACATCTCGGACAGTATAGGAAGATGTTCGACATAATTGACTGGCGAGTAGTCTGTGAGGGCATAGAGATGCAGTCTCGAGCTTGGGCATGGGTTAAGGTTAAAGCAAATGAGAGAGTCATAATTGAGGCCGGCGAGGGACTGGGACCTGTACATGCAGCCGACGTTGCTGTGAGGAATGCCTTATCTCAGGTATATCCTGAGGTCAGCAACGTCACGCTTATTGACTATAAGGTAACACTTCTGGGAGTACCTAAGCACACAGCATCAACCGTTAGGGTAGACATAACATTCAGAGCAGAGGACACGAACGACACCTGGACAACAACTAGTGCATCAACAAACATAGTTGAAGCAAGCATTCACGCACTTGCACAGGGAATAGACTACTATCTTCAGGTAAGAAACCTGAAGTGTAGACTCTGAAACAAGACTAATGACTCTAATCGAGGTTGCATGTGCTAAAATTTTGACGCGTGTAGAGCAGAAACAGATCTCTATTAGAGGTGCGCTGGAGGACTACCTGAAGGTAGACCCATCCATTAGACCTGTGAGAGATGTGGTCTTAGCGCTCTGTCTAGGAACCGTAAGAAACTATGTTCTCCTAGACTACCTTGTCAAGCACGTTACGGGTCTAGAGACGTGGAGACTTCCACTCTTTGAGCGGTACCTTGTTAGAGTGCTAACATACGAGATCAAGTATAGAGACTGTGATTTACAGAGAGCAGAGAGAGCACTAAAGTACTGCAAGAGAGCGAACATAGACTTGAGGACTCTCCTACGTATACGTGATGTCAATCCGAATGACATTGTGAGTAACCTGGATACTGAGAGTAGACTGCATGTTCTCTATAGTGTTCCTAGATGGCTTGTCCGATACATGTTATCCGTGTTTGGCATAGAGGAGACAGAGAACATGTTGAGAGCATTTAACCAGAGGGCTCCCCTCTACATAAGAGTGAACATCAGCAGAGTTAGTCGAGGAGAGCTTCTGAGAAGATTGAGATCGCGTGGAGTTGACGCATACCCTGACGATGATCTAGATGACATCATACTTGTCGAGAAGTTAAATGTAGGTCTTGAGAGTTTACCTGAGTACAGAAGTGGTCTCTTCTATATTCAGGACAAGGCTTCCGCACTGGTAGGCCACGTCGTCAAGTTGCTCACGAGAAGATACTCCAGGGTTCTAGATGCATGTTCAGCACCTGGTGGGAAAGCAATGCATCTGCAAGAGCTAGTTAAGTGCTATGTGGTTGCGGCAGATGTGTCCTACAGGAGAATACTCACAGAGCGTGATCTTGTAAAGAGATATCTCTACACAGACATAGACCTCATATGCTCAAACATGATTAAACCCCCTCTTAAGAGAGTGAACGTGGACGTGATAGTCCTTGACCCAGACTGTACGTCTCTCGGAAAACTTGCACATAGTCCAGAGGTCAGGCTCTGGATACGTAGACATCACATCAATGAGTATGCTCGACACCAGTTCAAGCTTGCCTCATCATTAGTAAGGAACATCAACTTCACGCATCTCGTGTACTCGACATGCACCATAACTCTGGAGGAGAATGAGCATCTCATTAAGAAGCTATGTGATGAGTTTGGTCTAGAACTTGTAGACTTGTCAGAGAGGTTCAGCAAGTTTTCAAGCAGGTTCTTGCCAGGTACCCTCAGAGCATTCCCCCACGTACATAGAACCTGCGGATACTTTGTTGCCGCACTAAGACGAGTTAATTAACGCAGTACCTAGATTAGCACTTCACAGTAGCAGAAGGCTAGTGGACCTGGCGCATACAGTGACAGAGAAGGTTAAGAGAGTGTATGCTGCTGCCAGGCTATCGAGACTGATAATCTATGCTAATCCCGATGATAGTCTTCGCGCAAAAGTGCTACGTAAGGTGTGTGAGTTAGCTAACTTGCTTGGTGCTAGATGTGTATACCTTAACACGATAGATCTTATCAAAGCTGCTAGTGAGGATTACGACAAGATCATTGAGGCAGCACTGGAGGAGCTACTAAACCTGGATGCTCACTTGGTGATAATAGACAATTTCGAGGTCCTGATACTCATCGAGAACATAAGGGAGAAGTTTATCGACATGTTGAGGAGGGTTCTGAGCAGAGGAACTAGGGTCATACTTGGGGCATCACCTGAGGTTCTTGGAGATAGTAGAGTGAGCGTAATCAGGGATCAACTTGGCTCGCTTGTGATGTTAGATCTTGAGGAGCCTGTGACTAAGAAGGTTCAGAGAGAATTTGTGACGCTGTTTAAGAAGTTCATAGCTAAGGTCTCTGGAGTCGACGATGGCGAGAACATATATGTTGCCTAGAAGTACACTATGTACCGCACAATACCTCGCACACCCTTCATCTTGACTATCGTTACCTCTCTATACTCATCATACTCGTGAAGAGCCACAGAGAGAACATTCTTGACCCCATTAAAGTGTAGATAGACTCTAAGAACAGCGTTTCCTAGTGGCTCAAGCTGCGTCAAGTCAACCTCGTTCTCGAGGAGACTAGGTATTGCAAGTCTGGGTCCACCCCAGGGATCACAGTCAAGTCTGCATGCATACACTTTCTCTATAGTTTTCCTACCAAGCTTCATCTCATTTATCTTTGCCTGAACCTCTGACTCCTTGAGGTTAAGCATGAACCCTAGATACAGTATCTCCTCCTTGGCGAAGTACTTGGTTCTTGGTACCTCAAAGCACTTGATCTCTTTCTTCTCAATCTTCTCGTTAATCGTGGGAGTCTCCCTAACGAAGTCAAGTATCGTCGACATACACTAAGTCTACAGCGTAGTTCCTCTTAATAGCTCGCTCATCACTACCTCACCTTCATCATGTCCCTCAAGTCCTTCTGGAACGTCAATTACTGCGTTGCCCCTGATTAGTGTAGATATGAGGCTGCTTCCAGTTGCAGTCAGAGGCTCTACCTCTAGAACATGATCTCCTAAGAGAGCTCGTGCACGAACTAGAGCCCTCAAGTGAGGAGGCTTAGTTACTCTTGAGCTCAACCTACCATACACGACGAACTTGTCATAGATCAGACTACACCCAGTAAGAAACTCGATGATCCGAGGCGCAACATAGTACAGACCAGTAAGTGCTGCAAGTGGAAAACCACTCAGCATTAGTACAGGTTTACCTTCAATGACTGCAATGCTTGTAGGTCTTCCAGGTCTTATTGCTAGTCCTCTCTGCATGTAGCTTGGTCCTAGCCTCATGACTGCCCTGTACGTGACGTCTCGAGAGCTTACTGCTAGTCCTCCTGTAGTTACGACAAGGTCGTACCTCTCTAGTGCACATCTCACTCTGTCTGCTATCTCTTTCTCGTCGTCTGGCACAAGCCCAACGTAGTCAACACTGACTCCAAGTCTAGATAAGAACCACGTAACTATGTACTTAGTAGTGTTGGGTATAACTCCATGCTCTAGTTCCTCAAGTCCAGCAATTTGGTCGATCTCTCTCACCTCGCCTCCAGTGCATATCAGTGCTGCTCTGAGATCAAACACTTCAAGCTCTCTGTAACAGCAGCTGACCGCTGCAGCAATATCGACGAGATCTAGAACCTTTCCTCGAGGAACCACAATCTCTCCTCTCTTGAAATCTTCTCCTCTTCGAGAGACGTTAGAGAACTCCCGTACAGGTCTAAGAATCTCTATGACATTCTCTCTAATAATTACGTGTTCTTTCATAACGACAGCGTCAGCACCATTAGGAAGAGGATCACCCACGGCAACCTCTATAGCCTCACCAACATCAATGCTGTTCTTCTTGACTACTCTGAGGACCGTGGGGTTACTAGGACTCGCAGAGTATGTGTCCTCGGCACGTACAGCAAATCCATCGACGACGGCCTTATCAAATGGAGGAACATCTATCTGAGCAACAACATCTGATGCCAAGATTCTGCCTTGAGCAGAATCTACGTGAACCTTCATAGTCCTAGGCTTGTGCCTGATTAGCTGCCTAACTTCGCTTAAAACCTCATCTAGCCTACGCACACTTTTGATATAGTCCACATACGAGAGAGAGCTGGAGATAACTAAAACTTCTGCGTAACCCCCGTGACACCCTATACATAATGTCCTTAATTACCAGTGCATCAATAACTAGAGCCAGAGTGATGAAATATGAATGTAACTCTTAGTGACATTATAGTACTAACTTTGAGAAAGATATATGAAGATGCTAGACAAGGAAAAGGCAAGTACATATCCTTTAAGTCAAGCAAACTTGCAGATGACATCCTAAGGATAGTCAAGGTAAATTATAGCAGAGTTCTAATAAGATACTTAATAAAGCAAGTCCTCGATGTACTCTGCACAGAGCTAAAATGTGAAAAACGTGAGACAGGTAGAGGAACAATATACTCATTTGATAGAAACTCTATACTAAACAGTGACCTAAACTCGCTGGTTAAGCGAGTATCTAACAAGAGTGCTTACTGATCTTCGACATAACATATCTTGTAACTTCATCTATATTTCCTTTAACAGCTAACTCAATAAACTTGCTATCATTTGACAACTCTTCATAGAGTCTCATCCTAGTTTTATAGTCCTTAACATTCTCTTTCAGTATCCTCTTCATCGTGAACAGTGCATTAGCCAGATTCTTCAGCTCTAGATCTGTGCTCAACATTGACTCTATTTTCCTTACCAGTATCCTAGATAGGGTACTGCTCCTTCCCTCAGTAGTTACAGCAACTCTTACGCTATCCAGAATTTTCGCCTCAAAGGGAACTACTACCTCTGTATGCTCAGCACTTGTTGCGTCATTGAGAAACTTTCTGTGTCTCTTACAGAGAAGACGCACAATAGATGCCAGCATGTTGTCAGGTATTGTGTATACCACCATGTCAGACCATCTTATCCAAGTCTCAAGTACAGGTAGTGAATCTGGTACTGAAAGGTCAACTTGTATTAGCACAACTCCCAGATCTCTGCTAAGCTGGATAAGCTCATTAGTGAACTCCTTAGATAGAACAACGACATTAGCTCCAGCAAGAGAGAATTTTCTCGCTCTCTTTGTTCCCGTTGATCCTCCTCCAATTATAAGGACGTTTCTATCCTTGACCTCTATGAAGAGCGGTACTCTCACAGAGAAAGTATGATATTGTCTACTGTATTAAATGTTGTATAGTACTGTATATGGTCTCACACGCATTCGCTACCGAGTCTACGTTCAGAAGATTTACCTTAAGTCTATGTACGATTCTTAATCTTACGTAGCTACTATGATCGTTATCTCCTAATGCTGTTAGGCACTGACTTGGGTCATTACAGTTCTCGCTTATGTTATCTTCACAGAGTTTGATTAAATCTTCTCTAGAGGACTCTAGGAGTATTATTGGTTTATCTATCTGTTCTCTCGGTAAGATGTTATGAAGTATTACTAGGTCTAGGTTAATCTTGCTTAGCAAGTGTCTAAGTGATTTCTCAAATTCTTTCCTTATACAGGGAAGTTCAATGCATGGTAGAAACACACGTACTCCTCTCTTTGTTAATAATATTGATAGAAGTATATATGGTTTGCATCCTAGCAAGGGATGGGGCATTATAAGTGTAGTTGCTCGGTACGCACCCCTTGGTATGAGCTCAAAGAGCACTATTTCTGGACTATGTATCTCGTGTCTACGTACCTCTAGACTCCTGGTCTCGAATATTGTCTCACTCCTCAAGCTCTGTGGGTCTTGCCTCAAATTCCTCTGGTGGTACAGGTAGGTCCTCTCCAGGTTTTAGTAGACCACGCTCTACAAGTACCTGTCTTGCCAATAGCCAGTATATAAGAGCTAGGCTTCTCCTACCCTTGTTGTTGCATGGAACTATGAGGTCTATGTACTGTATCGGCGAGTCCGTATCCACTAGCGCTATCACTGGTATCCCCAGTGCTGCTGCCTCAGTTATTGGCTGCACGTCGACCTTCGGGTCCGTCACCACGAGAAGATCTGCCTCAATATAGTATGAGGCTCTAGGGTTAGTGAAGGTCCCAGGTATGAATCTGCCCACAATTGGTCTACATCCAGTGAACTTGCAGAACATCTGGACAGGCTTCCACCCATATGGCTTGCTTGAGACTACTACGACCTTTGAGGGATCGTAACGTGCAATCATCCTAGCTGCGATCCTTATTCTCTCATCTATCTTCCTCAGATCAAATATCCTGAGACCATCATGTCTGACACTGAAGATGAAGCCTCTTCCTTCAAGATACTTGTTAGACATCCTGGTACCAAGCCTCACACCTGCTGCCATGTATCTCTCAATTGCTACTAGAAACTCTCCCTCAGGTACTGGTGCAATGCCGCTAGACATTGCTTTAAGCAACAGTAGATAATACTATTAATAACTTTTGCTAAGAACTAGAGCAAAGTAATGAGGAGTACACGACGAGGTTTGGAGAACATTGTTGCTGCTCTTCTACTAATAGTCATAGTGTCGGTCGGAGTGCTCATACTCTATTACTGGCTATCAGTGTACACACAAAACACTTCCTCCTACATTGCCCAACAGGCAGTTATTGAGCACATAGAGATAGTTGGTCTGAATTTAACAGAGACAAGCAGTGGAGTAAATGTGACAGCATTTGTGCTAAACTCAGGCAAGTTTCCGGTAAAGATAGTTCTCATAAGCATAGAGAATGCAACGAGTGGCACGCTAGTTGATAACTGTGTAAATAACATTGTTGAAGGCGTGACAATTAGTCCTGGAGAGACTAAGCCAGTAAGTATAATATGCTCACTCACTACAGGAACATACACTGTTAAGGTATTTACCGAGAGGGGAACTGAGGCAGAGACTAGTTTTACTATAGGTTGAGACCTTATCTAAGTAGCAGGTTCTCATACTTCTTGATGTATTCGACGCTCTCTCTCACACTGAGGAATAGCTTCTTTACATACTCGACGTCCTCCTTTGTGACGTTTGTTCTTCCCATCTCTTTTGCTCTTATCTGAGCTGGTGCTAGTAGCTGTATAGCATGTCTTAGGCTGTGCTCAATTGCTATCTTTGTCAGTGCATCAAGTGCATCCTCTGTGAGGCTGATCTTCTCTTCTTTTGCTCGTATCTTTATTATCTCCTTAGCCTCCTGCTCTGTGTATGGTCTTGTCCTTATGATGATGAGTCTGTCAAGCACATCTAGCGGTATCCCGTGAGGAGCGATCTCGTCTGTGCCCCTGACTTTGGCCATGCCTCTGTTTGTTGCCAGTACTATTATGGGTGAGAGGTCGCTCTCCATGGCTCTTGACAGGAACGCCCATGCCTCAATGTCTAGCATGTGTGCATCATCTATGAACAGCACACCCGGAACAAGCTCTGCTCTTCCCTCCTCAACTAACTTCTTAACTTGCTCGTCAACCCTTCCTCTGACGTCAGAAGGTATCTCACGTTCCTCGACAACAAACCCGAAGAGCATTGCAGTGATGAGTCCCTGCTGACTTGCCTGTAGCATGTCGAGATCGTGCAACGTGAAGAAGCGCACAATCTCCTTCTCCTTGAACACTGGACCCTTAGGAATCTCGACTCTCCTCTTGACCGACACATCATATCTCTCAGAGCTCTCCTCCTCCGCTCTGCCCACTACAACTATTCTCCCAGTCTCAGCATCTATCATTATTATGTCGCCCTCCTCCACACCAAGCTCTATCAACTGGACAGCAACCTCCTCCGGCACTCTCAGCGTCTTCTCGTCATCTCTAGTCTTCAGCCTTATTGTAGCACCTACAGGTATCTGAATATACGGATTGTACGGATGTCTACCATATCTGTACTCGATACTCTTCACAACACCCTCATACACTTTTCTCCACTCTCTTATTCTGACGCCAATTGCTCTTCTCAGGGCACGCATGAGAAATTCTGTCTTCTTCACCTCAAGGCTGTAAATCTCGGCTCCACTAATTTGGACAAATGGTGTATCTGGACCAAGCTCACGTGCAATACCTATCGCCAATGCGGTCTTTCCAGTACCTGGAGGACCAACTATGAGGACAGCCTTGCCGCCAAACTTGCCCTCCTTGATCAGCTTAACAACATAGTAGGCAGCCTCTCTAGCCTCAACCTGGCCGACGAAGCCATCAGCAATGAACTCTACACGTCCATCACGCACACCTAGACCCTTAATGTGACTATGGAGACCTACACGCTCAAGACGCCTATGCGGAGAAATCTCCTCGATTCTAACCTCCGGCATACATCACTATTTTAGTATTCTCTCTAATATAAAGATTTGAGATAAGAGTATGTACTTAAGGCGATAAGACAAGTCCTCTTTTAGTTATCTAAACAGTAGACGTACACATTAATCAAGCTACGAGAAAAATAAGTTAAAGAGTCGCCACAACTGAGAGTATGTGAACAAAGACTCGCGCTCTCTGCTGAACAAGGTGCTCAAGCTCATATTTGACTTGTCTGTCACCGACTTGGAAATATTTGAGACACTACTGAGAGAGTTTGACAAGAGAAAGGAACCCCTATCTGTGCTAGACATAGTCACAGTTACTGGCAAGTCTAGGAGCACCGTTGAGAGAAGCTTGTTCAAGCTGTTCACTATGGGTCTAGTTGAGAGGAAGGCCGTACTGGCTAGATCTGGAGGCTACACATATGTGTATTTTCCAAAACCTATGGACGAGATAAGGGAGAT
>JALWFJ010000116.1 GCA_027036495.1 Thermoproteales archaeon | reverse complement strand
TAACAATAGAATAACAATAGAATAACAATAGAATAACAATAGAATACTATACACTATTTGTTCAGCCTAAGACGTATACGTACAACAGTGTACTACAGTATGTAGAAAAAGTTTAAGAGTCATGTGCCTTATTGGTTGAAAATAGCTGATAATGTGCGCTATGCTAAGGATACTAGGCAAAATGTTAGAAAATCTATCAAGGGTACAGAGAGATCTTGCAGAGGAACTCCTCCGTAGATTAACTCAAGAACTATGGACTAAAAAGTATGGAGCAGAGATAGAAGTTCTCAAGACAAAGATACAACACATATCAAGAATATATGATGAGTTTGTGAGGACTTGTATAGAACCCTCTTCCGCAGGAACGGATGTTCTAGAAAACTGTATAAGTAGGGCAAGGGAGCTAAAACAGGCGTTTGATGATGCGAGTTCCTTTGTGGGAACGCTAATTGAGGTTTTAGAGGCAGTGAAAAATCCTGGAAGATACTTGAACAGCTTAGATAGAACTGAGGCATTCGAGGCATAGGTAATATAAAGTACTTGAGAACAGGTTAAAAGTTTCACTATATTTCTTTTTAAATATCTTCTCTTTTTCCTTGCTCAAGAGCAAGAGCAATTATAGTATCTATATGATATCAATTCTAGAAATACAGTATGTTTTAGAGTATTTTAGAGTATAAGTCAAATCAAGAAATAGAAAAATGGTGGAGAAGAAAGCACGTAACCTGTCCAGGTTAGTTTAATAACATTATTTGGAGCCTTTATAAATGAGTGGCCTTACGAGTACTGTTTCTAGTGTTGATATTCCGTCGCAATATACACGGACAGTATGTATGCCTACGCTTGTTAATCTTAGCCTTACTGTGGCCTTACCTGTGTTATCTGTTACTGCGTATGCAACATACTTGTTATCTAAGAAAACCATGACTAGCTTGTATGTTGCTGGTCTACCATTCTTCTTGTAGACTTTTACTGTTAGAGTGATGGTATTGCCTGAGGTTACGCTTCTTGGCATGTTTATGAGTATTCTTCCTATCTCCGTAGTCTGTGGCTTTGTTAGTCTGACCAGTGTGAAGGGTCCGATTACTTTTGTTTCTCCAATCGCATAGCCGTTAATTATCTTTGTTGGTAATGGTATCCATGTTCTCAATGTTGCGTTCCATACGGCCACGTATGTTCCTCTTGGAGTCTGTGATGGTAGCTTGATCTTTATCTCTACAGGGCTTGAGAACACAATGTTTGGCATGTTTGTCTCGACTATGTAGACTTCCGTTATTACTGGTCTAGCCTCAGCTGATCTATACTTGGTCGCATTTCTAGCGACAATCATAGTCACTGTGTTTATCACTACTGGTCTACCGTTAGCTTCTGGGGTCGTGAAGGGTTTAATTTCAAGAACTGCCTTCTTGTCCACGGCTTTGATAGCTATGCTCTCTAGGAAGCCGACGACTATACCTGGAACATTAACGACATAATTGCCCACGCGATAAGCAGCCTCACTCATACCCATTTTTGAGGAGATTTTCACCGGTTTCAGCACGTGTACTGGTGGTGGTGCCGTAACCACAATCTTAATAGTCCTATGTCTAGCCCTTCTCGATGTTAATGAAGTAACAGGACTAAACACCTCTATAACTCTTTTTGCGGCCTCTGTGCCATTTAGAAGCAGTCTCAGTACATGCTTACCCACAACTGGAATAGTGCAAGAAAATACGTGGTGCCATGTAGTTCCTGGCTCTATCTTTGCAGTAACCTTGCCACAGGAGGTGTCATCATATGCAACCTCAACTGATGCGGTACCTGGTTTAACGCCAACGTTCTTTAGTGTTACAACTACATTGAATGTCTCGTTAACCTTAACTTTCTCCGGAGCAGTAAATTCAACGACTCTAATTAGTGGCCCAGGTCTATACACTTTTAATACCCTTCTCCCTACTTCTGTGCTGTTCACATAGAGTGACAGCACGTAGTTACCAGGAGCAGGAACTGTACATACGAATGTATGTCTCCAGGTAGCTCCAGGTGCGATGGGGGGAGTGACTACTTTACCACAAATCTTGCCATCGTATTCTAGCCTGACTATTGCTACACCTGGGGCTAATCCAATGTTCCTCAGAGATACATTGACCTTAAATGGGTATCCAGAGAATGCTAGCTCTGGAGCTTTGAACTCCGTCAGTATAAACCTCGGCCTTGGGACAACGACTGTAACGTGACGCTCAGCTGCTAAGGTACCATTCAAGTATACTCTGACAGTAAATATGCCTGCCTTAGTGAGTGTACACTTAATCTCTCTAGTTACGACGCTACTACCGGGAATAGTGACGATGGTCTCATTTAGAATCTTATCATCGTATACAGCCTTCAGATCCGCATGTAGTGTACCTATGCTTGGATTCTCAATAATAATCTTGATGTAAAATGGAGTGTTAAGCAGAACAGTGCTTGGAATGCTCACACTTTTTACCCTCAAAGCAAACTTTACCAATAGTATTCCAGAGCGAACTACAGTGAACCTCCCGGTAGCATTAGCATATAGCAATGTGCTAACATACTTTCCCGGGTTTGATGGCGCAATATATGAGACGTTTATTATAACGTACTTCCCTGGATTGAGACCAGACAGATAGACTATGGCAGCCCTCTTGTTCCTGTAGCATCTGTATTTTAAGCTGCCACCAGTCTTAACAACGGCGACGTTGTAAGGTCTAAGTGCGGTCCCGTTAGCTTCAGCCTCGAAGTACAGAGGACCGGAATACACATATGATCCAACGTTAGTAACATTAACTATGAAGCTAACAGCTCCCTTCTGATAAACGGTGTTCTTCATGAATTTAACAGCTACGCTAAGTAGTGGTTCACTAATCACAGTCGCGTTAACTAGCTTAGGTTCAATGATGCTTCCATTAATGTTGCTAACTTGGCTATTCGCTAGTCTTAGCAAGGTCTTACCTGGTCTTATCACCTTGAACGTTATGTAAGCCACGACGGTCTTGTTTGCTTTACATGGTCTAGTCGCGGCAACTGCTATTTTGACAAAACCAGCCGTGTTGTTAATATTAAGTTCCATCATTCCTCCGGTTCTCTTCACAAAGTCGCCTTTCGTTACGTTAACTACATGAACTACAGAGCTGTTAAAATAAATAAATGCACTAACGCCTGCAATATAGGATCCGTTTTCTAGTATTAAGGCGGCTTTGAAGTCACTACCCGGACTTGCCAGGTAAATAGTCTTGTCAAATCTAAGTACGGGTTTTGCCACAGTTACACATATGGTTGCTGCTAGTATTAGCACTATGGAAATGACTGTTATACACGTTTCTCTCCTCATGTCCACTTTTCAAATTTTTGAACGCTTTTATTAAAGTATTAACTCTGTGAATGTACGTTAATGAGTATGAGAATGAGCTAATGGAGATAGAGACAAGATTTAAGTGAGGAGATAGATGGATTGCTCTGTTATGCTAGCCCAACAATCTTTCTAAGTATCAGCACGCAGTCACCTATGTCGCAAGTCCTACCATTCTTGTTCAAGTCACAAGGGACATCTGGCTTGTATAGCCCAACTACTGCTCTTAGACATAGTACTGCGTCTCCTATGTCTATTCTAAAGTTCTTGTTTAGATCGCACTCAGGGTATGCATATACTTTCACTATTGCTGTACGATAATCTGTTATGTCGAACAATTCTCCCTCCTTGTTACTGATGGTGCCATTTATTGGCTCTATCTCGGTTGTCCCTTGGTGAAGAGCCGTTACCTTAAGTCGGACTACCACACAGATTGGCTTATTGCATGTGGTTGCTGATGCTGCTGCACAGTGAAGTACTTGTCTATCTCCAATGACAATTGATTTACATTGTATCGTTCTCAAGTCACCGGCCTGCCATGATGTCACTCTTGCCACGCTCGCGTTGCGTATTACTATGTATATGTTTGCACCAGCAACAAGGTAGCCTGGACTTACTGTCACGTTCACAATGGCGGTTTTGTTAACAATTAGTTTCACTACTTTTGGTACAGGCGCTGCAGTCACCATTAGAGTTATCTCCGAGTTTATGGTTCTAGGTATGACTATACTTCCATTTACGTTACTAGCCCCTGCTTGCACAATGTCTAGCTGCGTTTTCCCAAGACTTATCGTCCTGAAAGTTATGTAGGCTATGATTGTCTTGTTTGCTTTACATGGTCTCGTTCCAGCGATTGCTATCTTAACAAATCCAGCTGTGTTGTTAATGTTAAGCATCATCATTCCGCCGACTCTTTTTACAAAGTCGCCTCCTGTAACGTTGACCACACGAACTACCTTTGGATTGAACCTAACAGCTACAGTTACTCCGGCAATGTTTGAACCGTTTAGGAGCATCAAGGCCGTCCTTACTAAATCACCGACGTTTCTGTACTCGTACCGAGTCTTGTCGAACATTATTGTTAACTTGGTTGAGCTGTTTTCTGAGACGTGTTTTGTACTTGAAATGTTTTCCACATATACCGTGGCATTTTCTCTAAGCGCTACACTGAGTACTTGACCACGCTGATCTACTAGTACTAGCTTGTCTATGTTTACATGAGCTTTTCCTGTGCTTGTTGTGTTGTAGTCTAGTATTACAAGTGAGCACTTATATGCCGTGCTCGGCTTATAGAGGACTATACTGTAGTACAAGTTAGCTACTGGAGGTGTTGATCTGCTCTGGCTCTCAGTCCACTCTGCGAAGTTCCAGTCAAACGACGTGTTAGGAGCTGGTACAGTTGTCTTTACCTGTAGTGCTGGCATACTGTTGTTCCAACTGTACCAGCTCCATACTGCGTTTGTCGTTGTTAGGTTTAGACTAGCAGCAACTATACCGATACAGGGACTAAGTATGACCTTGAGCGATCCATTTTCTTGCGGAACTACCTCTACTATTCTTGGTGAGACTCTTGCTCTGTAAGCAAGCGTTGGCTTCGGTATCTTAAACTGCATACTTATAGTTGCATTAACTCCCGGTGGCAGATAGCCTCCATATGCTGGTAGCACAGTGAGGACAAATCTGTTTCCTGACTGGAGCGAGCTAATACCTTCGGCAACATACATGTTTGTACCCTCTATGTAAAAGAGAGGAGTTATTTCGCCTCCATATACTCCGTATAGTCTAAATGCAAAGTTGGATGGACCTATGTACACCGAGCCTGAACCTAGGTACTGTATGACTGTCCACTCTTCCTTCAAGCTGCTTCCAGAGTAGGTCAAGTATACAGCAGTTCTTGGCTCTAGCGTGAGTACTGATCCGTTGACAATATACGTATATTTTGGTCTCAGAGATGGCTCAAGCGGAAAGCCATAGGCAAGTGCTGCGTACGCATCTGCTAGATACCATCTGATCCATAGACCATTATTTGGAAATGGCGAACCAAATATGTTGCTTAAGGTGTAGTTAAGACTTGGCAATGTCCAGTTAAATATCAGATAGAACAGCGGAGCATAATAGTAACAGTACAGGTAGCTCTCTCTACACATACGTGCTGGATCCTTCCTGTAAAGTTCCTGATTAAAGAACATCTGTGTAGACGCTTTAAGAAAGCTAGGATAGCACTGAGATCCTACACAGTACTTCCATATGGGGTATACAAGATAGCTTGCAGCGGTTGCAGCACTTTCATAGATCCATCTATATCGTATGTCTGTATACACAAACGGGTATCTTGTATAGTAACACTCTACAAGATGAAAAAGCTCATGTGCAACCGTCTGGTTCATGTAAAATACGCCTGATAAGTAGTCTCCTATTGTTGCGTTGATGAATATAAAGCGGACGCACTTAGAGATCGGATCCTGAAATATGAAGCCCCAGTAAGAGCGTGAACTACCGACAATGACTAAAATCTTGCCTTGAGTCCCTTGATAATTACATGGTGGAGCTAGCTTTAGCCCGTGTTTTACATACCAGTTATAGCTGTGCTCAAGTGCATTCATTAAGTCGTTTATCGTGTATGTCGTTGGTGTTGTGTTAACGTAAATCACGAAGTGGTTAGTTACATACGTTATAACTTGCGCTAGCGCGGCTGCAGCTATAGATAACGAGACTATGAGCACAGCCATACTTACTATCTTCACTAGAATGCGCTCATTAGTCATCAACTTTGTGTGTAGGATTCGAAATTTTTAAGTACTTCCTCCGGAACAGTAGACAATGCACACGAAACTTGCCATAGCTATTGTGGCAGTAGTTGTATCAATCATAGTGACTGGAATAGCCATAGCACTTAACGTGTTTATGTTCAGATCAGCCGGCTCTGCAGGTAGCATCAACATGAACAAGCTAGTATACGATGTGAGTAAGGGGATCGAGAAAATAGAGAGATTAAACCCTACTTCTCGTGAAGTCATTATCTGGAGAAAGAGGGAGACTAAGCTGAACATACCTGAGAGATCTCCGCTAGCTGAGGAGAGTAAGGGGATTGTCATACATTCAAGATGTACATACAATATTCTGCGGGATTTGGTAAGTGTAAGATTGACTAACAATCTTAACAAGACTATTTACATAAAAGAGCTTAGGGTAATTGAGAAGGACACTGGTGTTGTAGTATGTAAGCGTGTATTCTCTGAACCTGTTGCATTTAATGTGTCAGAGAGTCTTACGTTGAATGTATCTAGGTGTGTGTTAATGAAAGCTGGAACCTATATAGTGGATGTTGTGACTGTGCAGGGTAGAGTCATACCTACAACTTGTATCATGGTGTTAATGCCGTAATTTGTGTATTCCCTGTAAAAACCTCTGTCTGTTCTTCCTGTCTCTTATTGTTGTAGTCTTACGAATGCTACGTATGTTATTGCTTCTTTTTCATATGTGTCTCCGTTACGTATAACTCTGTATAGTATCTGTATGCTTGGCCTCTCCTCTACCGGTATAACCATTATTCCTCGATTTGGGCTTAGCTGTTCTAGTAGTGGTTTTGGTATTTCGTACTGTGCTGCTGCTGTTACTAAGATTCTGTCAAAAGGTGCATATTGCGGTAGTCCCTTTGATCCGTCTCCTATGAATACCTTCACGCAGTCTAGCAGTCTGAGTGCTGCCAGGTTCTGCACAGCATATAGTGCTAGCTGTGGGTAGTACTCTACTGTGTACACTATTCCTTTTCTATACATGGCTTCAGCACATACAGCTGCGTGGTACCCTGTCCCTGTGCCTACCTCAAGGATCTTAAGTCCTGGTCTCAGCTCAAGAAGCTCACACATCATTGCTACCATGTGAGGAGCAGATATTGTCTGGTCCAGCATGACCTTTAGTGGTGTATCTTCGTATGCGTATATCCTCTCATGTGGTGGCACAAACCTGTCACGTGGAACTTTCAGCATTGCTTCCTCAACGTTTCTAGACTTTATCACTCCCTGAAGCTTGAGCTCCTCAACTAGCCTTCTTCTTGCAGTCTCGTAGTCTCTGCCTAGAACGAGAAAGTCACTCATAGTCTAAAGAGTCTTGCAAGGTTACTTCTAGCTTTCTCGACTATAGTCTCGCTATCCACCTTCAGCAACTGTGACAGGATCTTCACGGATTCCTGTATTAAGCCTGGCTCAAGCTCTAGTCCTCTGTACGTGTAAGGTCCATCACTCTCGAGCAACATGTTTTCTAGTGGTAGTCTCTTAGCTACCTCCTGATGCTTCTTCTGTATCTTTACTGCCACGTTTATTGACACGTAGAAGCCGTGTCTCACTATGTCTTCAAGCAGGTCAAGCGGGCCAGTATACCAGTGAAAGACTGCTCTCTCTATGTCGTACCTCAGCAACATCTCGTATACCTCTCTCCAGGTTCCAGCAGAGTGCAGATTTACTGGAAGACTGTACTCTCTCGCTACCTGTAGAAACTTTGTGAAGATCTCTCGCTGTCTCTCTATGGTGTCTGGTACAAACTTGGTGTCTAACCCAACTTCTCCAACACAGAGAGCTCTCTCTGCAAGTCTGCAAGTCCTCTCTACCTCATCCATTGTCACCTTGTCAGCACACCATGGATGAACGCCCACGCAGGGTATAACTGTGTCGTACGTCTCTGCAAGTCTCAGAGTCTTGATGCTTGAAGGCTCATCGTCAGAGACAGCAACAATGGTGAACTTCTCTGCGAACTCTCTGATTCTCGTGTCTGTGAAGTCGTGGAGATGACAGTGTGCATCCACGAGGTGTAGTAATCTAACTTTTCTTCTCATGAGGTACCCAGATGTAGACTAGTAGGTATTTAATTAGGTAGGCTCTAGCCTTGAGGAGACATGCTTGATGTATCTCTGCTCGAGAAGGCTATAAGAGCACTTCAGCAGTATTCTCTATGTGATCACTGTCTTGGTAGACTTTTTGCGCGTGTCGGGTATGGGTTAGAGAACTTTGAGCGAGGACGTGCATTAAAGGACTCAATATACCTACTTGTGCACTACAAGCTAAGGTTAGTGACTAGCCTAGAGGAGCAGAAGAGACTGATCGAGCTTGTGCTCAGGCTTGCCGAGAGTGGACATGAGCCTAGCCTGAGGTACCTCAATGACTCTCTAAGGATGAACGTGGAAGTTAAGCCTTGTGCAGTATGTCTAAACAGGTACTTCTACAAGATTGACAAGCTCGTAGAGGCTGCACTGAGCAAGCTCAGAGAGCTCAAGCATGAGTTCAGGACGTACTATGTTGGATCAAGAGTTTCTAAGGAGGTAACTATGAGAGAGGTTGAGATAACCACTAGTCTCGGCATAGACACCGCTGAGTCTATTAAGCGTGAGCTCAACAGGCTAGTCGGCAAGAGGCTGAGAATGCACCTATATGGGAAGGAGTTTAGGCGTGACAACGCAGATATCGAGATAATTGTTGACTTTGAGAGAGATCAGGTAGAGATAGAGATTAAGCCACTGTATATCTACTGCAGATACAGGAAACTGTATAGAGGTGTGTCACAGGTTCAGCTCAGACTAAATGTTGTGACTTCCGTGCAGAAGGTGCTTAATGAGACGCTCGGCGAGCTTCTTGGAGCAGAGGAGGTCATAGTTCACGCATCAGGTAGGGAGGATCTAGATGTCAGGATGTTAGGCAACGGTAGACCACTAGTCATAGCCTTTGTTAGACCTGTAAGGAGACCTGAGCCTGACGACTTTAAGAAGATTGCAGAGGAGGCTCTCAGAGACGCGCCAGTAGAGCTAAACACTGATGTTGTTAAGCGTGCAACAAAGACAGACATAGTTAAGCTGAAGAGAGAAGCTAATCGACACTCAAAGATATATAGGGTACTGGTCCTTCTCCGAGAGGACGTGACAGAGGAGCAGCTTAGATCTCTAGAGAGTTACTTCAGAAACAGACAGATTGTTCAATATACTCCACGTAGAATAAAGAGAAAGCCTCAGCACAAGAAGAGAACAAGGACTGTCTACGAGCTGAGAGCTAGAAAGCTCGCTCCTAGGCTCATAGAGCTGCTAGTTAGATGTCAAGGCGGTCTCTACGTTAAGGAGCTAGTTACAGGTGATTACGGCAGAACAAGTCCAAGCATATCAGACACGCTTGGTGTAGAAGCTATACCCATAGAGCTAGATGTTCTAGATGTGCTCGAGACGTAGCAACACTGTGACCAAGAAGGAGATCTGTGAAAGGTGTGGAGCAAAGTGCTGTAGAGGAGTAGATTACAAGAGATGGTATGTAAGGGTCACACTTAGAGATATTGTAAGAATTGCTGCTAGGCTCGACCTAGACATTCTAGACTTACTTAGGAAGTACATTGTACTCCTACCTCAGGGAGCATACTCCATACCTGTTCTGAGAGCAGTAGATAGTTCCTGTATGTTTCTCAGAGTCACGAGGTGTACAATACATGAGGTTAAGCCTTTAGCATGCAGAGTATACCCCATAATACCTCCAGGAGATCGACTAGACCTGAGATGTCCTCTCTCGAGGTTTCCAGATCTTTTAGATGAGGAGAGAAGTTATGTGAGGCAGTATGTCGAGGAGTTTCTAGAGACTGAGAGTCTACTTAGCAGGAGTAAGACGAGAACTGTAGACGATCTTGTGCGTGTCATCAAGAGCTATCTCTGAGGTCTGAGCCACATATCCACAACCCTCTTATCGTCCTCGCTTATTTCCAGCCTCTTCATGTGCTCAAACGTTATCTTGAGCAACCTGACCGACATGGGGTGCAGTGTTAGTATCAGGTCTGCTCCTGCCAGCATCATCGTCAGAGCAGTTAGGTACTCCCATAATGGTCCTCTGACCTCTTTTGGACCCCAGAACTCATCCATCTTCATCCATGCTTCACGTGCTGCCCAGGCGTTTGATGCTGCAATGATGAATGGATACTGTAGCTCCTTATCTCCTGATAGTGCTGCTAGCCTAGCTCTCTCTATTATGGTGAATGAGTACTCCCAGCCATAACCTATGGCAGCACCAAATAGGTCAATTGTTATGTCTTCTGGAGATAGCCATGTTGTTAGCTTTCTTGTTAGCTGTCTAGCCTTGTCGATGTCCATTGTGACTGACCCAACTACGGCATGATCACACTTCTTGATTATTGGCGCGATCTCCTCAAGCTTCATGTCGAGTGTCAATGGGCTGAGTATTAGTCTCTCACCTGCAAAGTGCTCAGCGATCTCCTTCAAGACTATGGTGTCCTTCTGTGGGTTACCTGAGCCGCCAACAAATATTGGTGTCTTAACTGCCTGTAGGACCTCCTCAACTACCTTAACTGCCTTGCTTGGTGGCGCATCCTGAATCTTAGGATCTGTGCTTACCAGATGTACGTTGACCATGTCTGCGCCTAGCTTCTCTACACATCGCTTAGCCCACTCAGGAGGATTGTCTAACACGTCCTCTCCTATTGCTTGTTTGACGGTCTTGGGAAGTGGTATCTTCATGTCGAAGACGTCCATGCTGAGTACGGGAGGCTTGAAGGAGCGAGCATCACCGTAGAGTGGCATTGTTGTTGCTCCACCAATGATGTATGTTACCTCTCTTGTTCCTCCCTCCTCTTTCTTGTTACCTAGCTTAACCTCTACAACTCTTCCACTCCACTTTATGTTAGGGCTCTTGGCTGTGACTCTCTCAAGCTCGAGTTTAGGGATCTCTAGAGGAGCACGCACAGCAACTTTTGATAGTTGTTGCAGCACTTGTTGTACGATCTGCTGCGCTATCTGTGTTGAGAGGATGTATATGTACTCGGCTGGGTTAGTGACGTTGATCTCTAGATCTCCTATCTCGATCTCTAGATCCTCAAGCTCGATCTCTTCAGCGTTCTGTATCTCTCGCGCTATCTCCTCGAGGAGCTTAGCTGTCTCCTTCTCTGGGTCTACTCTACCTCTTCGAACCATGTGTAGCATCTGTGACGTCCTTCCTCTTTATGACTACTCTTCCTATCCTTATCTTCACGTCCTTCAGGTTCAGTGTGAAGAGTGGAGGTAGACCTGGCAGTGCTGTAGGTACTGCCTGAGGCGCTGGCAGTGCTGGTGCCGTCTCTGGCTTTGGCTGTGGAGCCTGTACTGCTGTCTCTGGGGCGACTGGCTTCTCGACTGGCTTAGCCTCTGCGACCTCTTTCCATCTCTTGACAACTGGATGATTAACCTTCTGTAAGAACTCTCTGAGCTTATCTATGTTGTCTGCCTCCTTCTCCGTAGCTATCTTGTCGACAAGGTCCTTCGGTATCCAGTTCTTTGCCCTCTCCTTGAGCACGCTATCCATCCAGACGACTCTACTCCAGCCTCCATCTGGCTGCAGAAACTTCCCGCTTCTGAGATAGAGTACTCCAATGCCTGCAAATCCTGGTACCTGTTTGCCTCCACTGATCATGTTTGCTAGCTGTATGAACGTCAGCCCGTTAGGTGCTTTGCCTCCATATGCTCTGCTTATTATGCCGAATCCATCGACTTCTGGTATGTAGAACACTATTGCCTCAAAGCATCCGCACGATGTGTGGGGGTACTCTAGCACGCTGTGAAGCTTTATTCTGGTAACGTTTCCCTGCGTCTTTATCTTAGCTACCTCGTTTGCCCCACTGTACTCTCCACCTACCGGGTCTACTACCTCTCCCTTAGGGACAGGGAATATTGGTCCCTTGGGGTCTATCATTGCTGCGACCTTTGCATCTAGCCAAGTTATTGCTCCACAGTTTGCTGGTCTCTCAGGACTGATTATGCACACGTGCGTTGGAGCGAATGACTGGCAGAGGACGCATCCATAGAATGTATCTACCTCCTCATCCTTTATTGCTAGTGCTCGCTCATCACGCTCCTGGTAGGCCTTGAGTGCCTCAGTATACCTCTTCTCGACCTCTGCTGGATCGGTAATGAACGTTACCTGTATCTTCTTGATCATTGGGAAGTCAGCCTTGTAGAGTCTGAGCAGCACCTTGCCAATATGCTCAAACCTTAGACCCTTCTTTACAGAGTTCTTTGCTACTCTAATCCAGATTTCCTGTCTTGATCCCGTGTGCATTATTCCCTGTATCCAGTTCATGTAGTAGTGGATCTTGCGCTCAAAGACTCCCTCATACTCTGGTTTAAGCTCCTCTCCCCATGCCTCAATTATGACTGCTAGTGGCTGCGATGAGCCCTCAGGTAGCTCATGTAGGTCTGGTCCAATGAGGACTATCTTTCCATCCTCAACCTCGTGCTCCTTTCTTACCCTGAATAACTCAAACTTGTACTTGACCTTGAGTCCTCCAAACTCGACATGCATGTCTGGCTTTCTTATACGTTCACCCTCGTAGGATACGTTAACATCAACTGGGATATCCTCAAATGTGAGTCTTCTCTGCTTGCATAACTCGTCGAACCATACCTTAACTGAGGACATCGATGAGTAACCTTGTCGTATGGGTATGAGTCTCTAGTTAAGGATTTTACATTATAGTAAGTGCACTATCATGACTGTAGCGAGAGTAAACATGCAAGTGGTACTTCTTACCTTAGAAGATAATACAGGGGATTTAAGAGCATTACCCATCAGTCTAGAGGTAGAACCTCAGCGACCACATACGTGCGAGAGCCACATTGCTCTCTTCCAAGGATCCTAAGTATCTTAACCTTGGTCTCGTTAGCTATCTCGATAGGCTCACCTCCAAACTTCCTGACAAGACTATCCTGACAGAAGCCATCAACCTTCACGTAAGTGGTCACGACACCCTCAACTATGTTTGGTCCTGCCGGTATTGCCAATATCGAGGGAAGCTCCTCCACTATGACCGGAACAAGCGTCTCTCCAGTAAGTAGACATCTCTCGACTCTAGGCAAGTTTATTCTCCTCACCTCGACAACCCTGTATCTTCTACGTAGCTTAAGCTTACCCATACATGCACTATATAGTCTACATCTCTTACACTCCTCCGGCACAGCTATGAGCTTAAACACGTGCCCAACCCGGGCCTGTCCCTCTCCAATTAAGGTCAAGAGTAGCTTACGATCACTCACCCTCATTCTGACATCGAACACATGTGTATGAAGATAAACTTTCTAGATCAGTACCTGCCGGAACAGTCATCAATCCTAGTGTGGGGCTAAGCCTCATCACCCATCTCACATATAGTGTCCGATACTCTCAGTTAAAATATTGTCTCGCAAGATTGTGAGCTGAGAGATGAGGTGGAGCTGTCACAGATTGATCACACTGAGAGCAGTTGAGCATGTAGACATGAGGTTCCCTACGGAGTTCATCGAGGGACTGCTTCAGGGATGTATAGAGCCAGACAGAGCTCCAGACTATAAGCTCGTATATAGACATAAGAGAGGGAGGGTTGTTAGGAGAAGAGTACCGGTTCAACATCACGACGTCCTGGGTACCCAGGAAGACAATATTGACAGAAAAATCCTAGTTGAGTACTACATCAAGCTCGCTGCCTACTACTACGTCAACTCTGCATATAGCAAAGCAGGTAGAGCACTTGGTAGAGCATTGCACTACGTCCAGGATGGTGTCATACCATCTCTAGGAGGAGACTACAAGTTTCTGCATGATGACCTGGAGAGACTGGTAGAGAAGTACCTAGAGAACAAGCTGAACATAGATGTTGTATCTGCACAGAGGCTTGCTAGCAAGGCACTCAGCGAGAGTATAGAGACCTTGTCGAGGTTCATTAACGAGATAAACATGCTCATGAAACGCAGAGAGAAGATCAGACACAGATCAAGAATGCTCAAGTTCATGAACGTTGCAGGCACAGTGTTGAGCATTGTCAACATGTTTCTACTCCCTGTGATGACCTCTTTCTACGGTGCGGCTTCTAGTCTCGCTAGCTTTATCATAACAGAGCCACTCTTCGTCGGTCTAGCAGTGTTTGCTAGGACCTTACTCAAGAGAGCTGGACTAGCTAAGCCCTCTCCTCCCTACGGATATTATGTTGCGATGAGGTAAGTTGACAGGTAGTCAGTCAGTTTATGGAACGTCATAGACTTAGCTTCAGCTCTCTGAATGCCTCCTCAAGTGTAGCTATAGTTCTATCCACAACGTCGTCCACGTGTGCAGCTGACGTGAAGTTGACCTCGTACTGACTTGGCGTCAAGTATAGTCCCCTCCTGAGACACAGCTCGTGTAGTTTGAGATAGAGCTTCTCGTCTGCTTGACGCACATCGTCAGCATTCTTCACATCTCCCTTCTTGAAGTAGAGCTGAAACATTGATGCTATCTGCTTAACAACCACATCAAATCCAAGCCTCTCAGCAATGTCCTCTATTGCTCTAGCTATCCTTGCCGCTGCCCTGTTAGCTACCTCGTAGGGATACCTCTTCTCGAGCTCTCTTATCGTTGCCAGCCCAGCTGCTAGCGATGCTGGATGTGCATTAAATGTTCCAGCATTGTACACGGGTCCTAGAGGAGTTACGAGTTTCATTATCTCCTCTCTACCACCAAATATGCCTATTGGAAACCCGCCACCAGCAATCTTTCCTAGAGTAGTCAAGTCTGCCTTAACCCCAAAGTGCTCTTGTGCACCACCTAGTGCTAATCTGAACCCCGTTATGACCTCGTCGAATATGAGTAGAGAGCTATGCTTGTCACATAGCTGTCTTAGTGCTTTTAAGAAGTCTAAGTCAGGTATTATTAGTCCAAAGTTCCCGGCAACTGGCTCAACTATGACTGCAGCTATCTGATCACCCATCCTCTTGAACGTGTCCTCTAGGGCATGCACATCATTGTATGGTAACACGATGGTGTACTTAGCTACATCCTCGAGTATACCCACACTTGTTGGGACGCCCCAGGTTGCTGCTCCACTTCCAGCCTTAACTAGAGTATAGTCATGAGCGCCATGATAACAGCCATCAAACTTCACTATGTACTTTCTACCTGTGTATCCTCTTGCTAATCTAATAGCGTTCATTGTTGCCTCGGTTCCTGTATTCACGATTCTCAGCATCTCGATGGTGCTGTAGTATTTCCTGATAGTCTCACCGTACTCGACTTCTAGCTCAGTAGGTATGCCAAAGAGCCAGCCTTGCTCTAGGACTCTCTTAACTGCTTCTTCTACAGGTCGAGGTCTATGTCCAAGTATGAGAGGTCCAAAAGCCATGCAGTAGTCAATTAGCCTGTGACCCTCCACAGTCCAGATGTAAGGTCCTTCACCTCTCGCAACGTAGAAGGGGTATGGGAGATGCTTCATTAGTCTTACAGGACTATTGACACCACCAGGAAACAGTCTCCTAGCTCTATCATAGAGCTCTCTGGATCTATTGAACTGCATGCTTGACGTTACTTATTCAGAGCCCCCATTATGATATTTCCCTAGAGGCCTCGTGGAGTATGCTCTCTATGCGCTCATTGCTATGCTGCTGTTTGGTCTATCAAGGATAATGTACATAAGAGCTAGCACTCAGAGCGCTGCTGCAGAGCAGTCTTTTCTTCTTCCACTGTACGTGACCGGAGCACTACTACTACTACCCATCGGGCTACTAGAGAAGGTAAGTCTAGGAGACATCTTATCGGGGCTTTTGCTTGCCTCTCTAAGCCTCACTGGCGCAGTCTCTCTCTATAGGGCACTTAGAGTATCTAGTCCAAGCATAGTTAACGTGATAGTCGGACTGAATTTTCTAATACCTGTAGCATACGGCCTAGTGGCGCTACAGGAGAAGCTCACGCCTGTACAGCTGGCTGGACTGGCACTCGCACTTGCAGTCATAGGAGTATCAACGTTTGGTGAGCTTAAGACCGTGAAGAGACCACTGATACAGAGCAAGCTATCAGGCATAGCTTACACAATGCTAACATTCCTGACTTGGGGACTCCTAGGAGTAGCTGTCAGAGTGTTAAGTAATCTTAAACTTATGCTAAACATAACAGCAACACTAGGACTAATGTACCTCTTTGCAACTTTACTAATGCTAGCAGCAAGACAGGCTCAATCACACGTGATACTACGCGACAAGAAAAATATTGCTAGAGGAGTAGCAGCAGGAGTACTTGGAGCAACAGGATCACTGCTCTCGGCATACTGCTATGCATACGGAAACATCACAATCACAGCACTGATACTTAGATTCTCATACATAGTCCCAGTGACCTATGCAATACTTGCGTTAAGAGAGAAAGTTGACCTAATAAAAACAGCAACACTAGCACTCTCGATACCTGCAGTCATACTCTTAACAGTATGATAGCCAAAAACTCGGTGCAAGCATAGCTAGCTTAACACAGGAGGTTTGTGCAGCCTGGGAATCTAAATGCCTTGTTAGATCATGATGCAAAATTTGAGATTAATATCTGTTCACAAATGGACTAGCTCAGCCCTGCAAGGTTTCTCGTAACGTAGTAGGCATGTTTTCAAGTTTCTTTAACCTATACTTCGATAATTTTGCCATTACTTGGCTTATATATGCATAAACCTCTCCCGGTCTTATGCCATGTTCTTGCAATATCGACAATACATGCTTCATGACTAGCTCATAGCTCTTATACTGCTCATTCAACTTCCTCCACGGAACATTAACAATCGGCTTACCTATAGCCTCGTTCTTTGGCAATATTCCTAGCTCCATCATAAATGCAATTATTGGATATCCAACATAGTTCCTGTATCTCGTACCATTATCATCACTGTAGACTTCCTCCCCCACTATATCCAGGTACACAGTATACTCGCGTGATCCATCCGAGGAGACCACTCTGGCTAGCCTATTACTAAGCCTTCTAACACGACCACCACATACCGCTGAGAGAGCCTCAAGCACCTTAATCTTAGGTGGCAGCCTTAGCACGACCATGCCACATGATCTTTCTTATGCAAGCTTATATTTCTCCAAGTCACCCAGAGATGACACTCCACTAGCCGCCAAGCTCTCTCAAGAAGCTTTAACAAATCCACAATCTTGTACATACCCCCTCTCTCACCTCATCCACCGTGAAAAGTTCTCTGTATGAAAAACCCCCTCTATGAAGTCCATATCACGTCTACGTCCTCCAGTACCACCAACTATGCTCATCTAACCCTCTAGTTAGCTTAGGCAGTGCTATTGCCACCCTAACCCCAGTAGCTACAATTCCAAAGAACAACAAGCGGCATCCAGGAGTTAAAGAGCCAGGTTCACGTAACTAACAGCGAAGCGAATATCACTTTCACAACTCATCCACGTTTGGAGATATACAGCACGTGAAGCCCATCATATACATCCCTATAAAACTCGAATACCGCACATACAACATTTCACCTTTAGACCATGCAGGAATTGCACTCCCGAAAAGCTGCCTGTAAGACATTCTCAAGGAGTATCTTCCTAAAGACTAGGACCTAAGACACTATAGATGGGCCTGTAGAGAAGGTTCAGAGAAGTTGAGTGGGGGTAAATTTACCTCAACTACATCCGGCGGTTCAATTGAGTATTAGCGTGTAGATAATAGCGTGTAGATAATGCAGGTTCTGTTGGTAATGACTACCGGTTCTCTTGACCTTGTGATGGAGTCGGCTTGGTCTGAATTAGCTCAGTGAGCTTCTCTATTGTCTTTAATGCGTAGTCTTCTTTTGATATTACTCCACTTGGTGGTATGTATATTACCTGTATCCCGTAGGCCTTAGCTGTCTCTGCTAGTTTCTTGTCTCCTGTCACTAATATTGCCTTTAGCCTTGATGCAACCCTGAGGACATCTAGGTCATCTTTTACGGGAACGTGCGTGACGCCATCTATCTCGACTTCTCTATCTATGCTAGAGTCAACTTCATACACCTCAAGTTGTATTCCTCTGTCTGCTGCTAACCTGGTGAGTAGCGATCCTAGCTTCCTGACACTCTCGTCGCAGAGAACCTTAATCTTCTGCTGTACACATGCGGGAACGGTCTGTATTGTGCTTCTACCCTCAAGCTGCTCTAACAACTCTCTAAGCCTTCTCTTTAACTCCTCAATACTTGAAAACGTTATTACTAGCTGATACATTGATACGTAGCCCAGTTAATCCTAGTGCGAACATGCCCTTAACAGCTTATTGGTACCCACAGGAATAGCTACTGTTCAAGTTTACTTATTACCTCATTAACTAGATTCTCGATACTCCCGTACTTCTCTAGTTGATGCTTATCTAGTATTCGCCATGTTGCTGCTGCATTCATAATATCTCTACAGAGACTCTCGTTCTCGCCGCTACACTCTACTCTACGTTTGAATATTACTCTAGCTCCTTTTCCCGGTACGTACAGGATATATGCCTTCGTGTTTAGCTGTCTTACTCGAATTATTGCAAAGCCTCTACTAATATCGACTCTAACTATATCCGCATTAAGAACCTCTGCAATCCCTAGAAAAATCTCTGCAAGTTTTCCTCTAGCTTCTCTTAATGCCTTACTGACGGCTTGTTTACTTATCTTTAATCTCTCCGCAACCTCAATCTCTCTCAAACCTCCTCCATACACTAAGAGCAATATCTCCTCCATTCTAGGAGGCAATCTTAACACCTCCTAATCACCTCCTCAACGATCCTCCTGATGAGCAATACAGCATCATTAGAGGTTGCAGCTCCAATAGCATAGAACTTACCACTACTTGTTTTAATAATGACTACATGCCGCCTTTCATGGAACATTGCAATAAATGTAATGAAAATTGCTAATGAGCAGAGAATAAGAATATACAAAACAGTAACTTGGTAGGTAACGTAGGGTAGGTATATAAACATAGAAACTAGGATCACAGTAAACACTGTAGATCCCAGCAAAGTAAATATAATCTTTGTTAGTTTTCTATATTCTCTACCAGAGAAGAATATGTGAAGAGTTGCTAATATCCCCAGTAATACAAATACTAACAGCACAGGTATATCGCTCACGCTCATGGTCCAGTTATTACAAGCAAGATATAAGATAGGAAATGACAACATAATAATAGGTGTAAAGATCATCATCTTAAAATATCTCAGAAGCATACTTCTATCGAGCTCGTTTATGTCAAAAATAGACACAACGTCATTTATAACGTACTTAATTACAGGGATGGGAAAACCATAAGCTAGCTCCACACATCTCTGTCTTATCTCAACATACCTTCCACATGAGAGTAAGGATAACACAAACATAGCAGCAAGAAGAGCACCAAATAACGAAACGGGTAGTCTCTTCATACACCACGTTATAGCTATTATGAGCACACATAGCATCTCCGATGATACGTGCAGAATCGCTGGTATACCACTGTATGGTAGCGGCCAGTACCTCAATGTTCCACCCAGTAAACCTATGTAGGTTTACTATTTAAGACTTAGTCAATCAGGATAGAATAACTAGGTAACTAGCCACAGATGCGTTAGAGTAATCAAGCAAGTCGTGACTCAAAGCAATGATATTGACCTTTAGACATGTTTAGGAAGGACTAGAATGTTGATAGGTGATGAAGGCACGTGAAGCTGATTGATGAGGAGCGTTGCCGAAGCTGAGTATATGGAAGACAGATCTACAAGATCTAAAGTATCGGTTTTTGACATTATTCCTGAAAGTCTAGATCAAGTTACTCGGAGGATCCTTGTGAGGTATGCCAGGTACGTTGCTAGATGTGTTAGAAGGTTGTACACGCAGGAAAGAGGTCAGCACTTTGTTGTTAATCCAAAGATACTACGTGTGGTCTGTGAGGAGCTTAGAAGTGTAGCTGTGAAGAGAGTGTTTGAGATTGGTACTGGTCATGGAATCTTGACTCTGTACGTGTCAAGGCATGCAAGGCATATTGTGACCTGCGAGATTGATAGGAGGCTTGCAAAGCTCTCCTACAGTCTGTTCACATATAAGAGAGCTGATAATGTTGATCTAACAGTCTCTGATGCGTTAGTACTTGACTGGTCTAGATATGGCGCTGTCGTGTCTAATTTACCCTTTAACATAACTAGTGAGGCTCTTGTAAAGATTGTGCGTGAAGGAGTGCCGCTTGCCGTGTTTACTGTCCAGGCCGAGGTTGCTGATAGGCTAGTTGCACGTCCTGGAAGCGGTACTTACGGTAGGCTAACCGTGCTCATACAGTGCTTTTATGATGTAAAGAAGCTTGGCGTCTTCTCTCAAGACTCATTTTATCCAGCACCAGAGGTCAGGGTAGCTGTCGTGAGACTTACCGCTAGGTCAAAGCCACTACTTGAGAGAGAACTACTACCACTACTTGAGAAAGTTACAGCAGAGCTATTCTCTTACCGCAATAAGGTAGCTAGCAGAGTACTCAGAGATCTCTTCAAGATTGACCCTGTCGAGGTAGGCATTGATCCGCAAAAGAGAATCTATCAGTTAACTCTCGAGGAGATTGTTAGGCTCGTCTACTTTCTCTCTTCAAGACGGCAGTAGCAGCAGTACTACTACTTCTCACAACTTTAAGCAGCACAACCTCATCATAATCATAGATAAGCCACATCAAGTCATACTCATCCTCAACATCGCCACCAAGCTCTCTCACAACCCTAGCAGCGGTCCTCCAGTCAGTAACCAGGTACCCGAACCTCCTGAATATCCTTATTACAGGAACATTATCCTCCTGAGTAGACGCAATTATCACATCAACACCAAGCCTCACAAGCTCCCTCTCACAAGCCTCAACAAGCATGGAACCAACACCTCTACCTCTATAATCAGGGTGAACAGCCATGTAATACATATGTCCAATCTTGACCCTACCACTACGTACAACCTTATACTGAATAAAACCAACAACACGACTAGAACAAGAATCAACACCAACAAGCAACATGTGCCCCCTAAGACCCCTCAGCGCATAGTAGACATGCCACCCAGAAAAAGAGACCTCTATAATTCTCTTAACCTGCTCAACCTCATCAACACTCTCAGGCCTACGGACAATAACACAGCAACCCATTACCTAGCAGAAACCTATAACACATAGAGACTCCTATTAAAAACAAACACCAAATGATGAAGTCTGGGTGAACCTGAAAAAAATGATGAGTGGGAGCTGCACTGAGAAACCAAAAAGAAAATGATGAATCTAAGCCCAACAACCGAGGGAATGACGAACTTCCCTGCGGGCTGAACAAAAA
>JALWFJ010000115.1 GCA_027036495.1 Thermoproteales archaeon | reverse complement strand
AAACTACGTCACGATGAAGCGAGTAGAGGTAGATGAGCTGAAGCGCTGTCTTGCTGAGAACGTTGCCGAGACCTCAGCGAGTGAGATTAGACAAAAAACTCCTTAAATTTGGAGGCTGGCTAGTCTTCAACTCTAGTAAGACTTAATGTCGAGCAAAGGTCTCGAGGTCTTTGACGTACCTAGCCGAGTGCTGTTTGGACCGAACGCCATAGATAAACTTCCTGAGCTTGTAAGCCAGCACTTCTCCTTTGCGAGAAGGATACTCATACTTACCGGAAGAAAGTACAGTAAAGCATACGCGGAGAGAGTCGCTGAGGCTCTAGGTGACTCTGTGCTTGATGTTGTTAGCGTAATAGGAGACGATGTTGGTGAGCTTCTAGAGCTTCGCGATAAGGCTTCTGTGCGTGGGGTAGATCTTGTTGTCTGTACTGGTGGCGGCAGGGTCATAGACACTGGCAAGGCACTAGCATTTCTCCTAAGTGTCCCCCTGATATCTGTGCCAACAACAGCTAGTCATGATGGAATAGCATCGCCATACGTATCGTATCTGTTTCAGTACGAGCTGAGCAAGAGGGGAATTCCCAAGATACGTAAGACACCCTCAGCAATTGTTGCAGATACGTCGATCATATTCAAGGCTCCAAGAAGGTTCCTCATCTCGGGAATAGGCGAGCTTCTAGGCAAGATTGTGGCAGTGAGGGACTGGGAGCTTGCACATAAGTTGAAAGGAGAAGACTACAGTGAGTTCGCTGCTAAGCTTTCTCTCTCAAGTTTTGAGCTCGTGATAAAGAACGTTGAGCGACTGAGGGTCTACACGGAGGAGGCTGTGAGAATAGTCGTGAAGGCGCTCATTGGGTGTGGAGTTGCTATGGCGATAGCTGGCTCATCTAGACCCTGCAGCGGGTCAGAGCACATGTTCTGTCATGCTCTTGATCTTGTACTCTACGAGAGGGGGCATCAGCCAGCTCTTCATGGTGAGCAGGTTGCTCTTGGGACAATAATGATGGCGTATCTACATGGTCTCAACTGGAGAAGGCTAAGAAGAACAATGGCCAGACTTCAGGTACCGACTACTGCCCGTGAGCTTGGAGTTGACCGTGATCTGATTCTTGAGGCTCTGCTGAGGGCACATAGGATAAGACCTGACAGGTACACAATACTTGGGTCTGATGGGCTTACAAGGAAGGCTGCTGAGAGCTTGATAGAGGTAACTGGAGTCGCCTAATCACGTTGTTGAGTACACTATTTGCAACAAGTTTTGCTATTCTTATAGGCTCAGGTCTCTTGCCTTCTCGGGTAAACCTTGAGAGCACTACTTTGAGAAGTTTTGGTGACTCTGGTAGTCCTACTACACGTGCGTATACTACTCCTTGGCGTAGACTAACCCTGATGGGTCTTGGAAGCTTTCTAAACATCTCTATCTTGTGCTCAGCTATCTCTTGTGGGAATATCTTGTGTATAGCTGCCTCTACGTTGCCCTCGATCTCCTCGAATGCTAGTGCTATCACGGGAACACCGAGCTCTCTGTGTAGCCTCTCTAGATCGACAATGTTGTACCATGACAGTATGCACCCATCGAGAAGCACAACATGAATGTCAAGTCTCCCACTACTCTTGACGAGTCTCACAATAGCGTCAGTTGAGTCATCACCACCAACAGTACTGAAGTCTATGTATACTCCGTCAACCACTCCATCACTTCTGTAAGCTATGCCACAGAGCACGCTATGTCGATATTCAAGCACGAAGCTCTCCGCAACTCCGATAGCTCTCACAGCTCTCTTACCAAGAATACTACTGACTCGAGCATTCACTGTAGGCACCTGAAAGATAAAAGGTGAGTCTAGCTAAAAGAAGACAATGTCTCGACCACAGGGAGCAAAGTACCTCGAGAAGATAGTGAAGAACCTGAGAAAGATCCTAAAGGACCTCGAGAAGGGGAACCTGGAGAAGTACGGTCTAATGAACCCGCAAGAGGCAGAGGCATTTGCGAAGTACATTGAGGAGAAAATAGCGCAGTACGAACAGTTACTGCGACAAGCAAGATCCAGGTAGTATTCTCTGCATACCTCGCTAAAATTGAGTACTTGTTAGGTCTTCAAAGGACAATGTATCGCGTTACTAGGTCTCTCTCCTCGATCTAACTCTAGCTTAGCAGTAAGGTCAACAAGCTACTTTTACTAAAAGAG
>JALWFJ010000114.1 GCA_027036495.1 Thermoproteales archaeon | reverse complement strand
TTACCATAGATACACAATAGAATCCTGGTCTGTATAAAACCACATGCTTACCAACACTAATGCGGTAGAGATCCCTTGAGAAGACTCCTTTAGCGACTTTCTTAGTAAGAATTCTCCTAAGATGGGGAGTGGTAATGAAATGAGCACGAGATGCATCATAAAGCGTGGTGAAGTGCTTGTAAAGTAGCTTTCAAGCTTGTTTGAGTTCTTTCGTAGTAGAGGAAGGTCAATGTTGATGCTGCAGAGTCGGGTGCTGGTGCGAGTTCTCTTAGTCTTCTGTATGGTTTCTTCAATTTCTCTCTTGCGAGAGTCGCAATTACTGAAACGCTGGTAATAAGGGCACTTATTTACCGTATACCATCTCTTGAGCTCAGTTTCATTCAGTCTTAAGCACCTCCAAACTTGTGAGTGTCAGCCAAGTCCTCCCTGTCATCACTCGTTCGGTACCCGGTAGGCCTCATCACCTGATATAGAAACTTTATTGTCCAGAGAGTTTGTCCTTATTTATCAATGCTGAATGCAACGGCAGCTGAGTTCGTGATGATCTCTCTTCGCTACTGAGCGAGTTCCTCGACTACTCTCTCGACTTCTTGTTTTATTACTTCTCTTAGTTCTTCGCAGTAGTTCTTGACTATGTGTGTCTGTACTTGGTACCTCGTGAAGAGTCCGCCATCTTCACTTGATCTGTAGGTTACTGTCAGGTCTATGTGTGATATCTTGAATGGCATGTAGCCTGTAAGCCTCTTTGCTAGTGTTGCTGTTAGCTTCAATGCTTGGTCAAAGTCTGGTATATCGACTACAAGCACGGTACAGTCATGTACTGTGACTGTTGGTTTTCTCTTCCAGGTCTCCTCTACTTTACTCATTGGGACGTATGGTGGCTCACCTATTGCTCTAAATGTCCTGATTATGCTCTCCTTGTCACATGCTAGGACAACAACATCACCTACAAGGTAGACTCTTGGCTCCGGGCAGGACAGTATCTTGCTGATCTCGGTGCATAGGTCTCTGCACTTGTTCTCAGACATCTAGAGTCAAGTTATTGTTACTTCACGCGTTAATATTGGTGAAGATGATTGGATCTGAATATCCACGTTATCTGACTAAGACAAGCAAGAGGTTTAATCCTATTGAGTTAGCAGAGATCACGCGTAAGATCGTGTGCAAGACTTGCAGTGATGGTGCTGAGGCTAGAAAGTACACGGACTTCTATGTTGTGTGGGTCTATCAGGGAATAGCTACAGGATATGTTGTTGGCTGTAACCTGAGATGTGTCTTCTGTTGGAGTGATTTCTCGCGCGACTATCCTGAACTCTATGGCGAGTTCTACAGACCAGATGAGGTAGCTGAGAAGCTTAGAAGACTCTGTGTTGAGGAGGGTGTTGAGAGGGCTAGAATATCAGGTGGTGAGCCTACTATCTGTCTTGACCACCTGGTACAGGTAGTAGAGGAGGTTGAGCATATTCCAGAGATAGAGACGTTCCTACTAGAGACCAATGGCATATTGCTTGGATACGATGAGTCATACGTGAAGAAGCTTGCACAGTTTAAGAAGCTTATAGTCAGGGTCAGCCTCAAGGCTGGCACACCTGAGGAGTTTAGTAGAAGAACAGGTGCACTACCAGAATTCCATGAGTTACAGTTCAGAGCGATACGAAACTTGCTAAAACATGGGATAACGACCTACGTTGCGGCAGTAACTGATCCAAGATTAGTGAAGCCAGAGGAGAGACGTGAGATATTCAGAAAAACTTCAGAGATCGATCCTGTACTGGCACAGATACTCGAGGAGGAGACAATCGATCCATACGAGACCTCACTTATGAGACTCGAGGCAGCCGGGATAGATCTATCTCAGTGACCCGGTCCTCATCACGTATTCAGACAAGCACGACGCTCATCACTAGGAATATAGCTTCTCGATTAGGTAAAAAGCTACGTGATGAGGGGCATACTGTCTGAAGAGTGATGAGCCTCCACTGGTCTGATCTGAGATAAATGTTACAGGGTAGCTTGTGAGTGCTAGATTCTCGGAGGTGAGGGCTTGAGAGATTACTCAGATTTTTAAAAGGGGGGACGTCTGTAGAGGTCTGACTTGTCTACTTTGTGAGTAGTATTGTCACGGAGTATCCTTTAACTATGCCTACTTTGAAGTAGAGCTTTGTTGGATGTTCTCTCGCTGGTATCTGGAACAGTAT
>JALWFJ010000113.1 GCA_027036495.1 Thermoproteales archaeon | reverse complement strand
GGACCAGCAATCTCACAAGAGACAACACGATATGCCTGTACTAGCTCAAGTGGTGGAGCTATTAGGAAACAGAGATCACAGCTAGAGGACATCTCTCTTAGTATAGACAGATAAGTGTTTCGCCTAGATACAGGTACGATCTCTGCATCCAGCTCAATTACATTCAACAGATCTGTGCTTACAGGTACAATCACCTTGACGTTACTAAGCGTGCTTAATGTCTCAACTAGACACTTAGTCATAACATAGCCGTCAAGTAGGAGATCTCTATATCGCAGTCCTTGGCTTATCACGTACTCCCATATAAGTGCTCTCATATTACCTCAAAGAGGGAGAAGTCAAGAATTTCATTTTAAATTACCACTTGTAGAGTGGATAAGACGTCTCAATGGAGGTACTAATAGGAATAACCTGTAGAAACGTTGAACACACAATTGGACCTGTACTTAAGTCAATACTGAGATTAGACTACCCCAGGGAGAAGATGAGAATTCTTGTTGTAGACTCTGAGAGTACTGATAATACCGTACACATAATAAGAGACGTCCTCAGTAGGAGTAATGTGATTTACTATACCTTAAGGACGTAACATAATCCTAGATTATCTATGTAAGAATAATCTTGATGCTGTGTTATTTATTGATGCAGATGTTCTAATTAATGATGTAGACCTGCTCAATAAGCTTGAAGATATACTCTCACATATTGGTAGATACAATGTCGTGTTCTTCAAAGTGAGGAACACTCAGTTTAATAACGTTGTCGAGCTCAACAATTTTGCGGACACAGTGTTACTCTCAAATAAGAGGATACCTATAACAGAGATTTGATGTGTTGACTGGTGTCCCCTAGGTCTCACGGCTGTACCGCTCGAGATCGCTGGTAAGGTGAAGTTTAACGAGAAGCTCACTTTTGCAGAGGATCGAGGATTTGGGTATGATGTCTGGATAAACGGCTATAGGGTACTCGAGGTCATCGGTAGTGAACCCTTCGGGTTTGATCTCAACATTAAGCGCAAAACTAGCATCTACTCAATGATGAGTCTTCGTGACTACTTACATGGAGCCAGAGAGAAAGCTCGTGTGCTTGCATACATGCATTCCCGTGCTGGCATGAAGTGGATATACAGATCAAGTGATGGTAGAAAGACAGCATATCACACAGTAACACTGCTTACGGGAGGACTAGCGATACTTCTAGCACTGCTAGGTCTCACTGGGGCTAGTGCAATTCTAGCAACAGCATACACGACCCTATCTCTACTCTACATAGCTAAGCAGCTAGGTGAACAGGAAGCTCCGAAGAGAGCGCTTAAGAATCTTGTTAAACAGCAGAGATTCTGCCCATTGATGACTCTACTAGTATCACTATATGTTATAAAGTATAGAAACGTATTTAGAGAAATCCATAAGAGAATAAGCGAATGCAACTACAATATCCGTTATATAAAACTCACTACTATTAGAAATCATGCAGGAGAATAAATAAATACAATATAGGAAATCACGGAGATGATGAAGTTTGGTGGCCCTGAAGCATGATGAAGATGGGAAGAGCTGACCGGCATCAAGCTGACGCATCAATTAGCTCAGTCTCTGTAAGACTCATCACTAAATGTGTAAACCCCCACAGATGAGAGTCTCAGCAAGGGACAGCTCATCATAAAGCCAACTAGATGGCTAGATACTCTATGAGTCACTCATTAGAAGACGTAGATGCTATTCAACGTGAATCAATGAAGTCAGCCTAGACAACTAACACCTGGTCTAGTTACGAGCGTCTCAGTATTAATATGCATAGCAACAACAAGATTGGCCAACTAGAGACTAAAGTCAATCACAGAAAGAACAGTATTGGCGACAGGAAGAAGAATAAAGATTGTAAATGTCTAGAATGATACTAGCAGAGAAAGGTAAACAAGTCCTAGTGAAGAACTAGTGAGCAAAATCAAAGAACTAACAATACATTACGCAAAGAAATAGAAACACTGTGATCGTACACATAAAACAACTACCCAATGAACAGGCACAACAGTGCAGATAATTGTTGATTTAGGTCTGACCTTCCAATTTAGTTGCTGGGTAAATTTACCAGAGACTAACATACAAAAATGCACCTTATTTCACTAATGTAGAAGAGGCTTCTCAATTATGTACTATCTGAGATTAAGTCTGTATATGTGGTGTATTCTACATTTTTGCGCTTTAGTCTCTGGAAAAATTCATCATGTAGTAATCTGTACTCATCTACTATATCACTTGACCCCATCCAGTACCTCGTTTAACATTAGTTGAGTCCTCCACTGCAATGCTGGCATTTCCCCATCTTAATTACGGATTCGTAATCTGAATACTCTTACCTTGTAGCACAAGAGGTAAAGACTTAATAACACTCTTCCATTTTTTGTTCCTCATTGTTTATATAAGCTTTCCTGACTTTCCTTAGCATCTATGTATGCTTTGACGAGGAGTTCAACATTCTTATCATGGTGGTGTATGTGTAATGTGCAGGTTGAGTTATAGGATAAATTTACCAGAGACTAAAGCACAAAAATGTGCTATATCTAGAGATTTTGCACTATATCGCTTAGACAGGACTAAGTTATATTAGATAAGCTTAAGCTCAGTTATACAGCTTGATTGGTTGCAGCAGGTCATTGTGCTTTAAAGTGTTCTTCTTTTTGTTTAGAGGGTATCTAAAAGACGTATTTATGTGTATTAGTGTAATTGTTAGCTTAACGCATTGCGATAGTTGCTTGTGGGTCTGTAACATCTTTGTACAATAGTCTCTGGTAAATTTACCCAGCAATCTCGATTATTCTTGAGTTCTAGTGTGAGTTAACATGTGAGTGTACGTGTGCTTCTTCTACGTGGCGTCTTACTTATAAATCACTTAATTTACGTATACGCTAGACATGAATACACCTATACGTGTATGTCCGAGATGTGGTCATCCATACAACTATATCAGAGAGAGGAGGATTAATGGTAGAGTATACCTGTATGCTGTACATTACTGTAGGGATGGAGGAGGTAAGGTAAGGGTAATGGAGTGCTATCTTGGACCAAAAGATCAGTATGAGTATGTGACTAAAATGCATGTGAAGGAAGGATTAATCTTTAAGGGCCTTATCGAGAAAGAGAGAATAATACAGTATCTAGACTCAATAATAGACTACCTGTCTACTGGTAATGTAGATAAAGAGCTAGCTCAACTAGTCATAGAGAGAATTGAGAAACTTGAAGAGCTCAAGCCTAGACTAAGACAGATGATACTTGAAGCGTAGATGAGCAAAAATGTATTTTAGTCTCTGGTAAATTTATCCAATGACTTAGCTAGCCTGTTCATCTAGCCTCTCTTTATGAAGTCTTTCAACTATCTTAGCCATGAGTACTATCATAACAACATAGAGCATACCTACAGGAATTATAGTCCATGCAGGTATAGCTTTCTTCTCAATAAGTAGTATTACGTCAGATGGAATCGATATAGCACAGAATGTGCATACACTTATCGCAAGCAGGAGAAGTAAAGTCTTAATTCTCATGCTTATGACTAGAAGATTTACTGATTAAAATATAAACATTGTATCTTCATATCTTCTCAAAGTTTAGATAAATTCATCAGAGATTAAAATACAGGAAACAAAGCGTACATCACGTATATGACAGGTCTAGTCTATAGCTGGAAGATCTCGTCTTTCAGACTAAGTTGCGTGTTATCGTATATTCTTGTACTTTAGTCTCTGGTAAATTTACCTAGTAAAGCAAACCTGTAGGTTTACCCTATGGGTATGGTACAGGTATCTTTCTTAGATCCGAGTATGTTAGTGTCTTGTCGTCTATCTTGAGTATTTTTCTTGCATTGTAGTATCTTGGGTGTCCAAACATTGGATATCTTGGATGGTTGTACTGTGTAAGTTCTGGTATGAATATCTTCACTAGTTTTAACGGTTCTATACCTCTATACTCATATTTGTAGTATCTAGGTAGTAATGTGAGTCTATGTGCTATTCTCTCTGGTGGGTTTGATCTTGGTGGATCTGTTATCTTGCATCTTGAGAAGAACATGTTGTAGAGTCTCTCTAGGTTTTCTCGGTATCCCCAGTACCACACGATGCGGAATATGTTATCTGCTGTTTCAGGTGGAGCATTCTTGTCAACATAATATAAGTCTATGTCTCTGCCGTAGATTTTCCTAAGTCTAGATATGTTGTACATGTTCATGTATGCTTGACCAGCCTCAGCAATTGCTTTTGCTAATGCCTCTTCAAAGCACATACCTGCGCCACATCCAGGCATATATGCATAGACTTCTCTGTCTGCTATGAAGTGTACAGATACAACGTATACATTCTCGATATCTGTTCTCCACAGGAAGACATGAAACTTGAGATTAAGTGGTCGAGGTCTAAGTCCCACTAACTCGAGTGCTTCTCTTAGCGGTATGTTTACTCTTAGTGGAGGTATATCACAGTGCCATCCAAGATTTATTGCATCTCTCTCAACTACCTCTAGTACTCCTCTGTACTCGGCATGGAGGCCATATCCAACTGCTAGTCCATCACTAGATGAGTATCCTATTAACTCTTCTCTAATCTGTCTAACATAGCCAAAAGCTACAATCTGAGCAGGAGCATAGATCTCCTCTCTTCCTGTAAGCTTTACCCACCCAATGTAGCTTCTATCGGTGAACTTTCTGAACGGTATGCTTCCATACTGCTCTTCTGCGAAGAGATGTACCCTATCTGGACCCAGAACAGGAAGACCTCTCTCTTTTAGCTCAAGAGTAGTTCCATATACATCTGCACGCGGCGGATTAATCATCGGTAATGTCCTCTCTAGGGCCTCTCCAAGAGTTGACATGAGTGCTCTCTCTATGGTAAAGCCCTTACCTGAAGCTGGAACAAATCCATACTCGTACTGCGGCGTTCTACATAGCATACCAATATCTGCAGTGTCTACTGTACCTACGATAACTGGGAGATCTGTTAGATGTGGAATCTGAAGGTTAAGTCTCGTGAATATGTGTCCTATTGACCCAATCTCGTTACTTAGTGCTAGCTCATCTATCATTTCCTCTATGCTCTTTATTCCTCTCATGCTCATGTCTATACGCCTGATACAACCTCCTCAGGCTCACATAGTGGTGTTGAGTGTACACGTACAACATCTATGTATATACTATTGAAGTCCACAAGTACAGCTTTCCCTACAAGCATATCGATAGCATGTGCTATCAGTAGAGCAGCAAGATAGGCTAGAAATCTAGCATAGAGAGGATTAGCATCTAGACTCTCTCTATCAGCAAAGTCTCTAACAACACTAAAGACCCAGCTCGTAGATGCTACAAGCTGCTGCTCAAGACATAGGTAACCTGGTCTTCCAGGAACGTATCTAGGCCCAATAACTCCTAGATCAAGTGCGAGAAAGACTGGGATATACTCAAACTTTCTACATCTAGCCTCATGGTCAACTCTCCTGAGCTCAGATGGTCTCCACCAGTCATATGCATAAACTCTAATATTGGCATCCTCTATTACTCTCACCCCAGCCTCAACTAGAGCTGATCTAAGTGTACTAGCAATTATGCCATCACCTACGATGGTGACCTCTGGGATCACAGGTGCTTGATGTGGTAGCTCCTCTAGGAGAGGTCTTATCTTCTCAGGTATCTTTCCATCTCTCAACTCTTGATGAATATGGTCACACTCCTCTCTACTCTCACACTCAATGAGGATAGAGTCACGTAGAAGACCTAGAAGTAACAGTATCTCTGTTGGAGAGACTCTTACTACCCTCATATCCTCCTGTATGGAGTGAACGTGATTACCCCAATCGCAAATATTGCTAGAGACACAGCTGCAGAGTATGTGAGTAGATTCATGTTAGGTGCTCCACCCATAGCTGTTGTGTATGCTAGTACTCCTAGCTGTGTTGTTGGTAGTGCTAGTGCTATTTTAGCTAGTGTCTCTGGCATGACTTCGATAGGCACAAAGTAGCCTGATAGGAATGCTAGCATTAGGAACAGAGCTGTTGCTAAGCTACTTGCAGCAGCAACATCAAGTCCTCTAAGTATCACTCTGGACAGCATTAATGCTATACCTGCACCAAACATGAACGTTAACACGTAGGACACCCACATGTACGGGTCTAGCAGTACGTCCTCCAACTTGACATGGAGAGTCGCATATGCAACAGCAAGCAGCATGATGCTAGCAAGTAGAGCTACAATAAATATTGACAGCGTCACAGCAATTGCAAGTTTGTACTTAGTTACTCTAAAGAGTGCTGCTCTCTTGTTCAGCCCAGTCACAACTAGTGATGCTACAAGTGTCAATGTGTGGAATCCCTCTGTTAGTGCCTGCACGAGCATGAGTAGGACGGTTAACCTAGTAGTGTTCATTGTCAGGAAGCCCGTCTTGTTAGCTGATCCAGGTAGATTCAAGTTAACCTTGATGGGCAGGTATGCTCTAGGATTAAATATCATGTAAAGAGCCTGCGTCACGTAGCCGCTCACGATTGAGCCCCAGATCTTAGATGTTGAGTAAATGTTAACCTCGGTAGGCTTGACGACTACGAGCAATACTGGGACCTTGGATTTTGATGTCATATCAATGACGAATTTCATTGGTTTCTCTATGCTTTTGTTGAGAACATGAATCTCAAATGCTGTCGAAGTTTTATTTAATATCGCTACAAGCTCTTTACCGATCTTGCTACTACTACCATAGTATACATATATCGGTATTTTTGGACTTCCCCC
>JALWFJ010000112.1 GCA_027036495.1 Thermoproteales archaeon | reverse complement strand
AAAAAGAGATGCAACAGGGATCACTATGAAGAGAAACGCGAGAGAAGTTAGACTTGATAACGCAATAAGAAATAGCTCTAGCCTACGAAGCTGTTGCGTTAACGATCTTGACATACTCTCTCAGCTCCGCAGGAACTTTTCCAAATCCTAGTGGCACCTTGAGGAAGTTCTGTCCATTCTTGTTAAAGATCTCTCTTCCTGTACTGCTTAGGAGAAACTTCACAAACAGCAATGCGAGCTTCCTGTTCCTTGCTGTAGAAGGTATAGTAAGACCATACACTATTGGGGCAAGCTTGATCGATCTCTCCTCCTTGGTCCCAACAAGTATGTGAATGATAACCTTGGAGTAGAACTTTGAGTATCTCGAGTCTCCTAGGTTAAGTGCTGGCGGCAGCTCAACGAAGCGGAGTCCATGTTGAACAGCAACACTCTTATACTCAAATGCGTAGTCTATGTCTCCAGACTCTAAGAGAGCGAGCAAGTCAACACTTTTAGGTCTAACAACAAGGTTTCCTCTCACATTGAACACCACGGGTATGTACACATTAAGCTCCTCATCAACGTTCTCCACTCTTGCACCACTAATCTTTGATAGTACAAGATCCTTCAGTATAGTCATGTTGTGGTAATATATGCTTGCAAGCGCTATCACACCTACTGCCCTGTATCCACAAGGATCATCATTCGGGTTAGAGAAGCCGTATCTCACATCTCTACGAGCAAGCACGTCAAATATCTTGTCTGGGTGAGCAGACACGAAGCTGGCATACCTTGACTTGTCTGTATATGCTATGACTATTGAGTTAGTCGCGAATGCTATGTACCAAGATGCATATCTTGGAACTAGGTACATGGGTATGAGCCTGTAGTCAGCTAGTGCAACAACATCACACCTTTTTCCTAGGTCTGTTATCCAACGTACAATCATGACGCTCCCAGCTGGCTCTAGTACGACCTTGACATGATACTTCTGTTCAAACAGCGTTGCAAGCTCTCTAAGAGGTACCGTCAGTGAGCCTGCATGACAGATAATGAGGGTCTGACTTGCTTGTTGAGGCTTAAAATAGAACACATATAGGTATGCTATTACTACTACTATCAGGACAGCTATGTAGGCTACTACTCTCTTCTGCACAGAGGGCAAGAAAGTTGCGTCCCCTACATATATCGGTTTCTTCTTTGGTGGACCGGCCGGGATTTGAACCCGGGATCACCCGCTCGCGAGGCGGGCATCCTTCCAGGCTAGACTACCGGCCCTAGCCGTGTAGACAAGCTCTGAGCTAATCTTATAAACTTGTCTCCATGCCTAGCTCGCCCTCTTTCCCTGTCTGGTCTGCCCCATGTACTCTTCCCTCGTAACTACCTTCGCAACACCGTACCCAATGTATATCACCTTGTCAGGACTTAAGGCATCTATGACTTCTCTCCTGTTTGTAGCAACTATCAGCGTTATGTTATGTTTACGCACTACCTCGTTGAGCTTTCTTGCAACTCTCATGGCAGTTAGAGTGTCTAGGTGTGCCGTGAACTCGTCAATTATCAAGAGGTTAGGTCTCTCTGCAAGCAGGCTTGCAATCTTTGCTCGTTCTCTCTGTCCTGTAGATAGCTCGTCGAATCTCGCTCTGTAGAGCACAGCATCAGAGAGTCCACAGATATTCAGCACCTCTATTGCAGTATGAACATCTCCAAGCTTTCGTGCAACATGCTCAAGAAGGCTCTCCTCTCCGAATGTTGGCTCTATCTCTCCTGGAATCATTGCGGCTATCTTCGTGTTTGGCGGCACGGTGACTGTACCTGAAGTAGGTCTATACTTCTCGTCTTGCAGGCCAAGTGCTGCTCCTATTATGAGTCTGAGAAAGGTTGTCTTTCCAGCACCTGATATTCCAACTAGCACTACGACCTCTCCAGGTCTTATCTCAAGGTTCACGTTCCTGAGCACATACCTCTCGATTACCCTTCTGTCCACGCCAAATGCTCGCAGTGCCTCTTGGAGCTCTGGGTCAAGTCTTGAGAGATCTAGTGAGCTCTTGTAGGTCTTTGTGACCTCTCTGAACACGGCTGGCTCTGATAGCGGCTCTGAGGTTGTGTATCTAGGTCTCCACAGCTTCCCTCCATGCTGTCTAGCATAGGGGTCAGTCTTGAGAAAGTCCTCAAGCTTCTTTCTTGCTGTGTCTGTGAGAGGGTAGTACAGTACTGGTCTACCGCTTGCTGTGTCCCACACGTACACAAACCCTGCTTTCTCAAAGAATGGGTTGTATCTAGCCATCTGTGCGATGACCTCTATGAGGTGCTTCTTCCTCTTCATCTCAGGGACTCTTCTCTCTCTGACCCACTCAATTGTTGCCTTTACTGCAAGCACTCCTAGTCCGTCACCTCTGTAGTCTGGATGTATCACTACTCTAGCTATTCTGGCAGCCGCAGTGTTACATCTATGTAGCATCTCTCTAAGCATGTCCCCAACAATTGCCTTTGCTACTCTTCTCCCATAGATCGATGCGAGCTCCTTGTACTTCGTGAAGAGCTCCTTTCTCTTAGTGTACACTAGTGGCCAGAACGTTGGGTGAAACCAGCGCTTACCGAAGATTTTCTCACGGATATATCTCTCTATCACCACGCTTCCATCCTCTCTAACTATCCTGCGTGACATCAGTGGTATAGGTGTGTCAACCCTGACATAGCCAACGATGCGTGGCTCATATGGCTCTCTGTCAATAAGCTCTAGCACTAGAAACCGAGAGGAAGGAAGCGATCCTCTTATCTCGACGAGCTTACACTCAATGTTGCACTGTGTACATTTAGGTGGAACGTTACCCTCATAGAACTTGCCACAGCTTGGGCATCTCCAGACAGCAACTATCTCCTCCTCAGATGCGTAGTGGTACTGCTCTAGCTCGACGATGGCCACGTAGTCGTTCTCCGTGAGTGCCTCTCTTGCCGCTATCCTGTACCTGTAGAGCTCTCTCCCAGTTACTGGGTCAAATCTTGGAAGCTCAAATACTCTCTGAAAAACTGGCCAGACCTTTATTGTGGACTTGCCATAGTACCTGTACAGCTCATAGTCTCCGTAGTCTAGTATGAGTATGTCATTGACCCTCTTAGGCTCACTTCTCAGAACTATCTTGACCTTCTCTCCCGGTGCAAGCCACTGAGCAACATTGCCCATCATCACTAAGTTTACTACACCTATGTTCTCTAGATCTACCTCTAAGCTACCTTGCCACCTATATCCAAACTTTGGGATGTTCACCCTGACAATCTTTCCCATCACCTCACGTTGCTGTGTACGTACAGTCATTATCGACAATATCGAAAGCATGTAGCGTATTTGAGCTTCTTTACATGTTCAGGTTGGGCCTCCTCATCACTTGCTCAGAGACACGGATTCTCCTCATGCATGATTACCACAGCACTACGCTAAATAAAGTTGTTAAGTTGGTGCATGCATGCATCCTTGAATGGACAGGCTTAAGGTTGCCGTTCTTGGAGCAACAGGACTTGTAGGACAGCATTTCATCAGGTTGCTATCTAGTCATCCCTTCTTTGAGATAGCTGCGCTAGTTGCATCAGAGAGAAGTGCTGGCAGGAAGTACAGAGAGGTCGTCAAGTGGGTGCTTAGCTGTCCAATTCCTGACAGTGTTGCCGACATGACGGTATGTCCACCAGATCCTGACAAGATACCCAAAGTTGACCTCGTGTTCTCAGCGTTGCCCTCGGATGTTGCTCAGAGCCTAGAGATAGAGCTAGTTAAGCGTGGGTTCGTGGTTGTGTCAAATGCAAGCAATAATAGACTCGACCCAGATGTCCCGCTGATAGTGCCAGAGGTCAATGCTGACCATCTTGAGCTGTGTAAGGTCCAGAGGAGAAGAAGAGGATGGAGTGGACTACTTGTCAAGAATGCTAACTGCACGACAATAGTACTGACCTTGACTCTGAAGCCTCTACATGATCGCTTCAGGATAAGAAGACTTGTGGTAACGACACTGCAGGCTCTCTCTGGCGCAGGACTAGGTGCGGATGCTGTTCCAGGTCTTCTGATAGTGGATAACGTGATACCCTACATAAAGAAGGAGGAAGAGAAGGTACAGACCGAGAGCAGGAAGATCCTTGGAACACTGATAGGTGAGGAGGTCAGGCCAGCAGACTTCGCAGTGGTTGCTACCTGTACTAGAGTGCCTGTAACCGATGGTCACCTAGAGTCGGTATACATAGAGTTTGAACATGAAGTAACAGTCGAGGACGTGGTGCATGCATTTGAGGAGTTCAATAGAAGAAACAAGATAAGTGGCCTAGATCTACCAACAGCTCCACCAAAGCCCATAGTTGTTAGAGAGGAGGTAGACAGACCTCAGCCTAGACTTGACAGAATGGAGGGAAATGGCATGAGCGTCGTGGTAGGCAGAGTAAGGAGGCCAGAAGCTATGTCTAATTGTGTGACATACCTAGTGCTCGGGCACAATGCGATCAGAGGAGCTGCAGGAAATACCATACTTATTGCTGAGACGCTCGTTAAGCTCATGCCAGAGGTGCTGTAGTGTCATGTTCTAGGACTATTACCTCCACATTGGTGTCCACATCTTACGTATCTCCCTAATAGCACTTAGCAAGCCCTCTGAGTCTCTTCTCTTGACGAGATCAAGGACATCTATCTCGAATGGTCTGTAGATACAGCCTCTAAGCTTGCCATCCGACGTAAGTCTGATCTGGCGACAGCCTCTACAGAACTCAACATTATTTACTCCCATGACTAGCTCAATAGCAACATCGTCTATGTACAGCACAGGTCTGTTATGGAGATCCTCTCTTATCCTCAGGTCTCTCGCCTTGGAGACGAGCTTATGCATGACATCTAGAAGAGGAACATGAAGGCTCTCAAAGAGCGCACGGCTTATGCCTATAGGCATGAGCTCGATTAGCTGTAGCGATAGGCCATGCTCTCTGCAGAACCTTATCAAGGATGGTATGTCCTCATAGTTGAGCTTCGTAACGACAGCATTTATCTTGACTTGCCTAAATCCAGCCTTAGATGCTGTTAGCACGTTGTCAAGTACTTTCTCAAGTAAGTCTCTACCAGTGATGTACCTGTACTTACGTCTATCTAATGTGTGTACAGACACGTTAAGCCTGTTGAGACCAGCTGACCTGAGGGAATCTACGTATCTGTCAAGTAACACACCGTTTGTAGTTATCGATATGTCCTCAGATACTGGAGATAGAACACGAACTATCTCGACTATGTCTTCTCGAAGTAAGGGCTCTCCTCCACTTATCTTGAATCTTCTTATACCGATGCTTGCACATGTTTTTCCAATAAACTCGTAGTCGCTGACTGTCAACAAGTCTCTTGACTCATTTGATCCCTCCCTGTGGCAGAAGATACAGTTAAGGTTACACTTGTTTGTGACCTTTACTCGTAGTCTGAGCACAGACGGATACACATTGCATAGTTCTACGTAATTGCAGATATAGACTACTTCCCTAACAGGTGTAGAGAAGGTACTTCATATGCTAGCCCTGAGCCATGAGCATATATGAGTCTAAGGAACTATCACTGTGCCGTACCCTCTCCTCTCCATTATGACGCTTGGCAGTAGCTCCGGTCTTGAGCCATCGACTACGTATATGGTTATCCCAGCTCTCTTAGCGATAAGCAGTGCCCACTGGTCAAGAAGCTGGTATGTTCCTGCTTTGATGTCTGCTGTCTCTCTCAGAATGTCTAGAAGCTGCGATATTGTGACCTTCTCTAGCTTCTTCGCGGTTGGGCTTCTTCTAGGATCCTCTGTGTACACTGCATCAATGTTAGCGCAGTATATGAGGTCCTTGCTTCCTGAGAGCTCTGCGAGCAGTGTTGCTACTGTTGCCGTGGACTGTCCCGGCTGTAGACCACCAACGACAATTATCTTCTTGTCTGAGGCTAGTGCTGAGAGAAACTCCTCTACGTCTCTTGGAGGTAGTGGGTAGGCTAGCTCTCCTAGACCTGATATGAGTAGGAGAGCGTTTAGTCTGCTCACGGATATCCCTATCATGTCTGCTATTGACTCGCTGGCACCAAGTCTTCGCGCAACATCTATGTACCTCCTCGCGATACCACCACCACCGGTAACTACTACGAGCCTAAGCTCAGGATCCCGAGCTACAACCTCACGCAACTTATCAATGTAGGAAATAACAAGATGTTCTCTATCAAATATGTGTCCACTCAGCTTAACTACAACTCTCCTCACAAGAAGACACTCTGCCCTTAACGATAGATAAGTACTCCTCTATACTCTCTCTAACAGCCCTCTGCACATAGTCCTCAAGCATCGACATATCTAGAGATGAGTAAACCCCGCGACAAACCTCTCGAAGCTTCTCAAGATTAGTCCTCACGAAGTCTATTAACCTGAAATCATTTGTGAGCAGCGTATCGGAGATCAGGTTATCTAGGTCACAGTCAGTCCTGTAGTACGCAATTATCGACCTGACCTTGCTTAGAAACACATCAACTTCGTCGTTGCAGTAAGTCTTGCCTTCATGTTCTATGCAGATCCTTGTCCTCAGTAATCCTCTGTTAACCTTGACTCTAACCTTGTCTTCGTACAGGTTCTCTCTCTTCCTAATAGCTTCCTCAATCTTGTCGAGCCTATCAGCTAACTCTAGGATGTCTCTATATCTCTCCTCAATCTCGACACATCTGCAGTACCTCCTCAGAAAACTCAGTATCTTGTCTCTGATGACCTCTCTAATAGCTTCATATATAAGTCCTCTCTTATCCTCCACACGACTCTCTTACC
>JALWFJ010000111.1 GCA_027036495.1 Thermoproteales archaeon | reverse complement strand
GCATAGAGCTAGTCCCTAACCCACTTGACATTGGTGTGAGAGTAGAGGTACCATACTATGTCATGGAGCCTCTAACCAGACTGTGCTTCGACCCCAAGATCATAATATACACGAAGACCTATGATGACAAGGTCAGAACGTTCTGCACAAATCCGGGAGGTTTCGTGATAAAGGAGCTGTACGAGGATGGCAGTGTAGGGGTGAACGGAGAGACGTACACGGACCGCATTTCGAGAAACACGAACTTTGCGCTACTAGTATCTCTGAGACTGACTGATCCACTTAGCGACACGATAGAGTACGGTAAGTCTATTGCCAAGCTTGCGTCAAAGCTAGGTGATGGTAGACCTATCGTTCAGAGGCTTGGTGACCTACGTGCAGGCAGGAGATCGACCTGGGACAGAGTCAGGAGAAGCATCGTTGAGCCTACGCTCAAGGACGTCGTACCTGGAGACATAGCGCTTGCTCTTCCACATAGAGTCGTGACGGACCTGCTCGAGGCTCTTGACAGGATCGACGACGTCATACCTGGAATAGCGTCAAATCACACGCTCATATATGCCCCAGAGATAAAGTACTACAGCATGAGAGCAGTAGTGAACAAGTACCTCGAGACCACGGTCCCTAACATCTTTGTTGCTGGCGATGGTGCAGGCCTATCTAGAGGCATAAACGTTGCCTCAGCCACTGGCGTGATTGCTGCCTGGGGCATAATGAGGAAGTTTGGCCTGGACATACCGAACCCACTTTACGAGGAGTACGAGAAGACCTCGCTTACGTAAGAAAGAGCTTAAAACGAAACTGCACGAGCCTTGAATGGCTGACCATGCCTAGCTCAAGACCACCAACAGGACCAACAAACGAGCAGCTGAGAATGCTCGTGCGTTTTCTCAGGAAGGCCTCAAGAGAGTATAAGGCTGACATATGGAGATATGTTGCTGAGCTCCTTGAGCGTCCAAGGAGAAGAAGGATAGTGGTGAACGTAGGAAAGCTTAACAGAGTGTGTAACGATGGTGATGTTGTCGTTGTTCCTGGCAAGCTCCTTGGTGATGGCGTAGTAGAGAAGAAGATCACTGTAGCAGTATTCAAATGTTCGAGAAGTGCGTACGAGAAGATAGTTAGCTCTGGCGGGAAGGTCATCTCGATACCGGAGCTGGTTAGGCAGAATCCACGAGGCAGTCATGTGAAGATAATAATATAGGCAGCATCGGGCTCTCTGTATCCTAACTCTACATTATTGGCCAGTGTGCACCTAGGTGAAGCAATATCCCTCCTAGTTGGTGCGGTATTGACGATACTTGGTGGAGCCTTGTTCACAGACTCGGTGGAGGTTCTAGCAATAAAGTTTCGGCTAACAACTTCAATGACTGGAGCCGTGATCTCTCCTCTGCTGACTTCGCTTCCTGAACTCTTCGTGTTCGTAGTAGCAGTCTTCATTCATGGTGGCGTCTCTGGAGAGGACGTTGGTATAGGAACCATAATTGGTGAGCCGTTCATGGCCTCGACGCTGATATATCCTATGCTTCTTCTAGCATCAGTCCTAGGTTATCTTGCTGGACGTAGGACAAGCTACGAGTTACATCCTGGAAGAGAGCTAGTGTTGCCGTTTCTCACGGTATCACTTCTGTTCCCACTGATATCTCTTCCCAATTTTGTACCTGGATCACTGCTTAGGTACGTGCTGGGGAGTCTCTTGCTGTCAATCTACTTCGTGTATGTGTACCTCTCCACGAGACGGGGGGTCCTCGTCTCTGACCTCGTAGGTGATAAACCAACGTTAGTCATGTACAAGCTAGTACGTAGTGAGAGAGCAGCACTGGCTCTTCAGCTTGTGTTCTCGGTGTTGATGATAGCTTTTGGCTCAAGACTCTTGGTTAGTGGAGTCATAGCAATGTCACGCATTGTGGGTGTTAGTCCGCAAGTCTTGTCGATATTGATAGTTCCGTGTGTTGCCGCATTGCCAGAGTCTATAACTGGCATAATCTGGGCCTACAGAGGTAGAGACACTCTGGCTATAGCGTCGATAGTGGGTGAGAAGGTCCTGTACTCCACGTTCTATCCTGGACTTGCGCTCTTTGTGACTCACGTTAAGCTCGACATAGCATCACTGTACTGCATAGCAGTCACGTGTATTGTCTCGCTGCTGATGCTATACTACGTGTATAGAGGCAAGATTGGGCTTGAGCTAGCCATGATTGGGCTCTCTGGCTACGTGGTGTATGTTGCTGGTGTGCTAGTTTATCACTACCTGTAGATGGTCTTGAGACTGCGATCACGATATAGGTGCTCGACTAGGTCTCTGACAGAATGAGATGGAGTGAGTTAAGTAGACTGAGAGCTCGGGCAGTGGTGCTGGCTGAGGGAAAGCTTGGAGAGCTAACTGGGAAGACCTGTAACATACTCGTCATGTACAGTGGCTGGAGAAGAGTAACAGTGCGTGCAGTAATTGACTCAAGGTACTCTGGACAAGATGCTGGAGAGGTCTTGGGTGTTGGTCTCAGGGGGGTCAAGGTTTATGGAGACCTTGAGACGGCGCTGCGAGAGTGTCCTGACATTGACACGCTGATTGTTGGTATTTCTCCAGTAGGTGGTAGACTACCAGAGAGCTATAGAGAAGTGATCAAGGCCGCTATCAGGAACAGACTAAATGTGTGGAGTGGCCTTCACATCTTTCTATCTAGAGATCCCGAGATTAGTAGTCTAGCCTCAAAGTACAACGTTGAGGTGGTTGACTTTAGGTTGCCTCCGCCTGATCTACGTGTGTGGACGGGAGAGGTACTGAGAGTGAAGGCTCCAAGAGTACTTGTTGCAGGTACTGACTGCTCTGTTGGGAAGAACGTCACGTGCATAGAGCTGACGAGAAGCCTTGAGAAAGCCGGTATTGAGGTCGGTCTTGTTGGAACAGGTCAGACAATGCTCATGGTTGGTGCAGATGCGGGGACGGTAGTTGACGCAGTTCCTGCAGATTTCGTCTCGGGAGAAGTTGAGCGTCACGTCACTGATCTGTCTCAGCTAGGTAGACAGATCATAGTAGTTGAGGGACAAGCCTCGCTGCTTCATCCAGCATACTCACAGGTGACACTTGGAATATACTACGGAGCACTCCCAAACATGGTCATCCTGTGTCATGATCCCTGGAGAGCCACCAGAGAGAGTTTTGACAACATACCAATGCCCTCGCTGGAGCAAGAGGTGAGGGCAGTGAAGGCTCACCTACCTGAAGCTAATGTTGCTGCAGTGTCAGTAATGGGATACAGAAGGAGCCCAGAAGACATACAGGAAGCTTGCTCAAAGATAGAGCGGCTGCTTGGAATTCCAGCTGCTGACCCGCTAAGAGAGCCGGATAAGCTGAGAGACGCCGTGTTGGAGCTTCTCGAGAAGAACAAGTTAGTCTAGTCAAACATGACCTCCAGACCTAGCCCTGGCCTGTCTGGCAGGACGATCTTCTCTCCCTGATACTCCACTCCGCCGGTAATCTCCACACCATCTATCTTGTCTATCAGCAGAGGTGAGTCCAGGTCAACATACTCAGCCTTTATCGCGGCGGCAACACAGGCTGCAGCCGTTATGGCGACCTTGGTCTCGAGCATGCAGCCTACCATGACTCTGAGACCCAGCATGTGTGCAACTCTTCCTAGCTCGTAGCTGAGAGTAACTCCTCCACACTTCATTAGCTTGATGTTCACTCCATCAAGAGCATCTAGCTTGTAGCAGTGCACGAGCTCCTCTATGTCTCTAACAGACTCGTCCAGGATTATCGGTATGGAGGTCATCATCCTGAGGAGATAATGATCGTAGAGTCTCAGTCGAGGCATAGGCTGCTCAATGAGCTCCACGTCTAGCTTCTCAAGCTCTCTCACTACGTAGAGCGCAGACTTGAAGCTGCGCCATCCCTGATTTGCGTCAACCCTGATAGTCACACTCTCCTCAAGAGCACTTCTTATTCTCTCAACGCGCTCAACGTCTGTTTTTGGGTCCTCTCCGAGCTTTATCTTCAGTGTTCTAAATCCTCTAGAACATGCATCACATGCCTCCTTAGCCATCTCCTCAGGATCTCCTAGACTCACCGTGTAGTCCGTCACGAGGATCCTGTGCTCTGCTCCAAGCCTTCTCCAGAGCGGCAAGCTGTCTAGTCTTGCGATCAAGTCGTTTAGCGCTATGTCAAGTCCAGCTACTACGTCTGGAGTGACCGCTCTGATCTTGGAGAGAACCCTCTGAAGAGAGTCTGGCGTGATCTCCTCCATGCTCTTCAAGATTTTGACGCACTTTCTGAGCTGGGTCTCGCACAGGTCAGCATCTGTGCCTAGCACGTTCGGGGAGGGAGCTATCTCGCCGAAGCCGACGTTTCCTCTCTTGTCCGAGACTGCTAGAAAGATGATCTCGCTCTCGTGCTCTGTCCCTAGGGCTGTCCTGAAGATGTTCCTCAGCTTCACTCGCGCTCTCTTCCACGTTACTTCTGAGATCCTGATGGTGGACATGCTTTTATTCTTGAGGCTCTCGGAGAAGTTAAATGTGTGATGAGGGTGCGGTCGTAGCGAAGCCGCCGCCGCCGAGAAGTGACGAGGCTAGACTACGCTGACTCACGAGTGAAGGTTTCCTTCCGTCAGCGAGACCGTGATCACTATTGGACCAAAGTTCTCAACCTCGAGGACCCACATGGCCTCTGGTATTCCCAGTTCATCCAGGTAGTACACATCCACCACGCGCTTCACGCACATAGCTGCAACTACTCCGCATCCCCCTGGGAAGACTCCGTAGACGCACCTCCTCGACACTAGTGAGCTTGCAGACTTGCCAAGTCCGCCTTTCCCGACGATCATCCTGATCTCAGCAAGGCTCAGAAGCTTGGGGATGAATCTCTCCATTCTTATGCTAGTTGTGGGACCTACCGAGACTACTCTCCACTCGTTACCTACACGCTTAACTACTGGTCCAGCATGATACACTACCGCACCCCTGAGAAGCTCGCGTGGGAACCCCCCCTTCTCAAGCCCCTCTATGAGCATCCTGTGTGTTGCGTCACGTGCTGTGTAGACTAGTCCAGTTATGTATACTACATCTCCTATTCTCAGCTTGGCGACATCTTCCTCGCTCAGAGGCGTACGTAGTATGTGCTTAGCCATCTTGGAGCTAGATAGCTAGCTGCTTTAAAGCTAGGCCTCGTCTCAGGTAGGAAGCCTTACTTAGCACCGCTATCAGACAGAGGTCGAGACTGTCAGCATGAAGCCGCGTAAGTACGTAGCTGTAGATCTCTTCTGTGGGGCAGGTGGCTTTAGTCGAGGATTTCAGGATAGTGGGGGATTCGAGATTAAGCTTGGAGTAGACTGTGATCCTCACTGTGTCAGGACCTTCAGCTTCAACTTCAGGAAGGCTGTCGCGCTGCTCGAGGATATAAGAGAGGTCACTGCAAGAGACGTGTTGAAGTATGTTGGAGAGAGACCTCACGTAGTCATTGGAGGAAGTCCCTGTGAGCCATTTACTAGCGTTAATCCACGCAGACTCTCCGATCCTCTTGATAGACTCTATGTTGATGAGCTGGGGCAGCTTACTCTACACTTCATCAGGTTAGTTGGAGAGCTAGAGCCTGAGGTCTTTGTACTTGAGAACGTTCCAGGTATAGCAAGAGAGCCGATAAGGTCGGCAATAGTTGAGGAGTTTCGTCGTGTAGGATACTCAAAGATATTCTTCAACATACTGAGAGCTGAGGACTATGGAAACCCAAGCTGTAGACGCAGAGTCTTTGTGAGCAACATCGAGATCAGACCAGTGAAGAGGCGCAAGATTGTGACAGTCAGAGAGGCACTTGCCGGCTTACCTCCACCCGGTACTCCTGACGTGCCAAATCACGAGCCTCCTGCAGTTAGTCCGAGAAAGGAGAGGAAGATCGCAAGTCTCAGATGGGGTGAATCTCTCTACAAGTTCGTTGGTGCTGACGGAAAGATATACGTGAACTACTATCGGCTACATCCTGACAAGCTTGCTCCAACAGTGATGGGCTGCTCTCGCTTTGTGCACCCATTTGAGAACAGGATCCTCACAGTGAGAGAACAAGCACGTCTCCAAGGCTTTCCAGATGATCACGTGTTCTTTGGTCCACGCGATGCCCAGTACAACCAGGTTGGTGAGGCTGTGCCTGTACCGCTCGCTAAGGCGATAGCTGAGTGCGTCTATGAATATCTTCTATTGAGAGGCGTGTGAAAGTTGTGATAATAGGCTAAATTATAGTTAGAGAGCTTAAATAGGAAAAGTTTTAAGCCATAGGGCAATAATATTGTTGGGGATCCATCATTGTAATCTATGTATCTCCAGAGAGAAAGACAGCAGAGAAGTCTATTGGAACGCTGCTTAAGGAGCTCCTCCTAAGAGAGCTCATAGATGGTGACGCAATAGTAGGTGCAGTCATACTTGATGCATCAGGATCACCGCTGATACACCACCTACCAAATACGCTTACAATGAAGTCAATCAGGAACCTGACACCAGTGCTCGAGATAGTAGATCGAGCAAGAAGAATATCGGACGAGCTTCTTGGCAACCTAATGTATGTGTCACTCTACTTCTCAAACTTCAAGATAGCGTTCTTCCCCATAAACAACAAGGGAACGCTGATAATATTCGTTAATCCTGTTTGGCACATAGAGAACTTACTGACAAAGATTAGGCACTTCATAGTCAAGCTAACGAGACTACTATAATTCTTCTCGAAAACAACACACTAAAAACAAGCTCTGAGAAACTACCTCTTAATGTCCCCGCCTCCTCCTCTGCCAAGTCTCTCGTGAGCTCGAGCTAGCTCGTTTCTCGCAAGTGCAATAACGAGGTTAAGCTCCCCTGCAAGTACGGCTCCAGCAACTATCTCTGCGAACTTTATTGCGTTTGTTCCTGGAGGATTTCCTGGTCCAGCAACTCCAAGAATCTGTAGTGCTTCTGTCTGTGTGGGTAACCTTGTTCCTCCCCCTACAGTCCCGATCTCGAGGCTAGGAAGCGTCACGGAGAAGTACAGATCTCCGTTCTCTGTAATCTCTGCCCAGGTGAAGCCCATGCTTGACTCTACTATCTGTGCCACGTCCTGGCCCGTTGCTATGAATATTGCCGCGATTATGTTTGCAAAGTGTGCATTGAATCCGTATGATGCTGCTTGGGCAGAGCCTAGCATGTTCTTTCTTAGCACAACGTCCACTACATCTTCCGGGTTCACGTTAAGTCTCTCTATCAGGTATCTTCTCGATATTGTTGCCTCTGCTATCACGGTTTTTCCTCTCCCAAGTATCAGGTTGAGTGCACAGGGCTTCTTGTCTACACACAGGTTCCCGCTGATTGCTACTAGCCTGGCGTTGGGGAAGTTCTCAAGTATGTACTCTACTGCCCTACTTACGGCTATGGTTACCATGTTCATGCCCATTGCGTCTCCGGTAGTGAACTTGAAGCGAAGCCACACGTTGTTTCCTACAACATACTTCTCTATTCCTACAAGCCTCGCGTAGCGACTTGTTGCCTCTGCGGCTCTCTTGATGTCCTCGTAGTGTTGGTCTACCCACTCAAGAAACTTCTCGACCTCGTCTAATGTTCTGAACTTGAAGAGAGGTGCTCTAGACATGTAGTCTCGGATTACTAGAGTTCTCACTCCTCCATTCTCTGTGACTATCTTGCATCCTCTGTTGATTGATGCTACAAGTGCTCCCTCGGTTGTTGCCAGAGGGATATAGTACATTCCTCTAGCGTATCGTCCATTTATGAGTAAGGGTCCTGCCACTCCTAGAGGCACCTGCACGACTCCAATGGTGTTCTCACAGTTGTGTCCAACGACCTCGTTGAAGTCTATGCTGTAGTACCCTATGTTGTGTAGCTTGGTCCCTGTAAGTCTCTCTATGACTCTTCTCCTGATGTACGTAGCGACGTTGGAGTTCCCAGTGATCTTGTCGAGCTCATGAAGCTTAACTTCTCCTTTAATGACCTTATCTACGAGCTCCTCAGCTAGCTGTGTAGGCTCCATCTAGATGCAGTTGAGAAAGTCTAGCTTTAATACTAATTTCATTACCAGTGGTTACGTGTCGCAAAGAGTGTTTGTAAAGGCAGTTGCTGTTAAGCAGGCAGGTAGACACTACTCCAAGAGTGCGGCTGACTTAGCTGGCGAGGTGCTGCTTGAGGCAGCAATGAAGGCAGGAAATGTAGATTTAGACTACGTTGTGGTTAGCTCAACATTTGTGGAGCTCTCTGAGCGGCAAGCAGCATTCTGCTCGTATCTGTGTGAGTATCTCAGTCTTGAAGATGTTCCCTGTCTGAGAGTAGAGGCAGGTGATGCTGGTCTAGCAGCGCTAGGCGTTGCTTACAGGCTAGTAGATGCTGGTTTTCGCAACGTTGCGGTTGTAGGAGTCGAGAAGCTAGCAGACTTCACTACTACGATGCTTAACAAGGTTCTCTCATGTCTGTGCAACAGTACCTTCGAGTCGTACTACGGAGTTGTTCCGACGGTTCAAGCAGCATTTATGACTAGGCTCTACATGGAGAGGTTTGGCTACAGGTACGATGACATTGCTATGTGGAGTGTCAGAATGCATGAGCACGCCGCAGAGAACCCGTACGCGTTCATGAGAAGAAAGCTCACGCTTCAAGACATACTTAGCTCTGAGGTTGTTGCTGAGCCCATAAGACTATTTGATGTGGCTCCTCCTGCTGACGGTGCAGCATGCGTAATACTGAGTAGAGACCCAAGTCCAGACTTCAGGATAGGGGTAGACCACGTCTCACAGGTAAGTCACAACGTATCTCTGAACTTGCGTGATGATCTAACCAGGCTCTACACTGTAGAGAAGGGCAGAGACCTAGTTGAGCACTACAAGCCAACACTCTTTGAGGTCTCAGACAAGTACAGCATACTTGGCATATTGACGCTCGAGGCACTAGGCTTAGCGCCACGTGGTCAAGCACCAAAGTTGCTGCGAGATGGGTGCTTCACATACGGAGATAAGCGCTGTGTTAATCTCAGTGGTGGATTGAAGTGTCTAGGGTACACAGGTGGTGCATCTGGCCTCTATCTGTTCGCGATGCTTGTCCTGGAGCTACTTGGTGAGAGACCATTCGACAGGGCTGGAGCACATGATGTAGGTCTTGTTGTCGACATGGGATGTGTTGACCGTACTGCGCTGATGGTAGTGTTAAGAAGGTTCTCGTAAGCTAGCTGAGCATGCCAGAGCTAGGAGTACTACCTCCTAGGTACTGGAGAAATGTCAGGTACTACTACAGACTAGAGGGAACCAGGTGCAAGACCTGTGGCAGAATCTATTACCCACCTAGGATCAGGTGTGTGTGCGGGTCGTCAGACATGGAGAACATATCACTGCTGCTCAGCCCCAAGTTCGTGTTAGAGTGTCACACAACTCTTCACAGCGTTCCTGTAGAGTTCGAGAAGTTCAAGCCGCTTGGCTTCGGACTGGTGAGAGCCTACCTACCAGACGGACAGAGCATACGCATCATTGCGCCACTTACAGACTTCTTGTCGAGGGATGAGTATGAGGATGCTAGTGGCAGAGAGCTTGAACCCACGTTTAGGGTAGTCATGAGAGACAGAACTTACGGACTAGTGTGTTACGGTACCAAATTTAGGATCAGACACTCTCGGGTATGAACATGCTGGCTGGCATTGCTGGATGGGGAACCTACATTCCAAGATTCAGAATAAGTACTCGCGAGATTGCTCGTGTATGGGGAGACGATCCTCTCAGGATACGTGACCTTTACCTCATAGAGGAGAAGTCAGTCGAGTTCTATGACGAGGACGCAGTCACGATGGCCGTGAATGCTGCAAGGACGGCACTTAGAAGAGCAGAGATTGATCCTGAACACATAGATGCAGTCTTTGTGGGTACCGAGTCTAAGCCCTACGCAGTCAAGCCAATAGCATCTATAATTACTGCCGCACTTGGTCTGCGACTAGATGTTCAGTCATTTGATGCGGAGTTTGCCTGTAAGGCTGCGTCCGACCTGATAATATGCATGTATGGTCTTCTTGCGGCTCGAAGAGTGAGGGCAGGAATAGTTGTTGGTAGTGATGCAAGCCAGGGAGAGCCTGGAGAGCACCTTGACTACAGTGCGAGTGCTGGAGCGGTAGCATTCGTGCTGAGCAGCGATAAGGACAAGATCTGTGCAGTAATTGAGGACTTCTACAGCTGTAGCAGCGATACTCCAGACTTCTGGAGACGTGATGGGTGTCCCTACCCAGTACATGGAGAGGGATTTACTGGAGAGCCAGCATACTTCAGACACATCGTGGAGGCTGCTCGTGGACTGATGCAGAAGCTTGGACTTAAGCCTCAAGACTTCGACTATGCAGTGTTTCATCAACCAAACACGAGGTTTCCTCTGAGAGTAGCATCAGTGCTGGGATTCCCTGTAGACAAGGTCAGGCCTGGAATCGTCGTCAATGCAGTAGGAAACACGTACAATGCATCTGCACTTCTTGGACTAGCAAAGGTGTTAGATGTGGCTAAACCTGGGAGTAGAATTCTCGTAGTAACTTATGGTAGCGGTGCCGGGTCAAACGCCTTCAGCATAGTTACCACAGACAACATCACCCGTAAGCAGAGTCTTGCGGAGTCTCTCGAGCAGCAGATAAATGATAAGGTGCTCATAGACTACTCTCTCTATCTCCGTTTCAGGAGACTCATACGTGTGCTTCAGTAGTAGACCGAAAGTTTCTATGTACATAGACCTGTATAATGCTACACTCCATGTCGAACCTTTCTTTTAAGCACTCTACAAGCCTAGCTTACTAGGAGACCTATGCCTAGGAGACAGACATCAAAAGTTATTGAGAGAAAGAGAATAATACTTGAGCTTCTCTTCAAGGAGGGAGAGCTGCCAACAAACGAGATAGTGAGAAGGACAGGATTAACACACAGTCAGGTATTCTATGCACTCAAGCTGCTGCAGAGAGATGGCCTCGTCAAGGAGATCAAGAGAGGAAAAGTCGCATACTGGAGAATTGCTGAGAGCGTCACTCCGGAGATGCTGTCAAGCCTGGAGGCATCAGAGAACATTGTTGCGCTCGGCACAGAAGAGCAGAGTGTGGAGGTTTAAAAACATCTATAGCTGCTGAAAAGTCAGCTGATGAAGCGTGGCAGCAACTGATGGGTGACGAGCCTGTCTCACACTGAAAAGCCCTAATGACCAACCGAGTAAAATAGCCATGACCTCGCAGTCGAGAATCGTGCGCTATCTTGACCTAGTACCCTATGTCCTCCTCCTACTGAAGCTTGGAGTAGACTTCTCCTCCTACAAGGCAATCTCTGTTCACTCTCTAGCAAGAGAGCTTGGAACAACAGTCCAGAATGCCTACAAGATACTCACCAAGCTTGAGTCTCGAGGTCTGATAGTGCGTGACCCAAGTCAGGGAGCAAGTCGCATTAAGCTGACTGAGGAATGCTTTGAGCTTCTTAAGGAGGTAGCCACTATATTGAAGAGCTACGTGGACATCAAGCTGATGTCGATCAGACTTGTTGGACACGTAACATCAGGCCTAGGAGAGGGCAGCTACTACATGAGCATACCTGAGTACAGGTTGAGGTTCAAAGAGAGGCTCGGATTTGAGCCATTTCCCGGAACACTGAATGTCAGACTTCTCCCAGAGTACGTGAGGTACAGACTCTTGCTAGACAGGATTCCGGGAATAGTAATTGAGGGATTTGTTAAAAATGGGAGAAAGTTTGGAAGCGTCAAGTGCTTCCGAGCAAACATAGAGCATATAGATGTTCCCTGTGCGGTTCTGCTTATAGAGAAGACTCATCATGGACCGGACATAATCGAGATCATAGCTCCCGTGAAGCTTCGCGAGTACGCTAAGCTTAATGATGGAGATCTAGTTGATGTGAGAGTGCACGTCTAGGCAGATCTGAGTAGTGCCTCAAGTATTGTTATGTATGCTGCGTGTTCTAGAACCTCAATCCTGTTCAGAGCCTCAAAGAGGTTTGATCCTACAGCAACTACACCGTGTTTACGTAGAACCACTACGTGCACATTTCTCGGTCTTAGCGACCTTGCTACTGCCTCTGCAAGCTCTTGGCTACCAGGTGCGAGATGACCTACCTCGGCGACTGTCGAACCTATGTATGTCTGTACCTCTACGAGACTCTGATCTATCTTGTACCCAGCGTCGTATAGAGCTATCACCCTTGGCGAGTGTGCGTGAATTACCGCCTTGACGTCATCTCTCACCTTGTATATCTCTACATGTAGCCTCCACTCTGATGAGGGTCTTCCCGGTCCTTGCACGGTCCCATCAAGCTTCATCTTGACTATGTTTGAGGGTCTTATAAGGTGCTTAGGCACTCCGGAGGGCGTTATGAGTATCGTCTCGTCGTCTAGTCTCACAGATGCATTACCGCCGATCGTCGTGTTGAGTCCCTTCACGTAGGTCCACCTAAAAACCTCTGCTAGCAATCTTCTGAGCTCTGCTTCTCTCGTCATGACTGAGAGACTAGCTTTGACAGCTTGCTTAAGTACTCACTGTACAGTTTCTCTATCTGGGCTTGCCAGGAGGGCAGGTAGCTTATATCCTCTGGGTAGCTTCTGTAGAGAAGCTCTACCTTCTTCATGTACGCTTGTGCTAGGAGAAGCTTCTTAATCACTGATAGAGGAAGTCTCAGCGCTCTCAGGACAATCTTGAGCTTCTCAACCATTCTGAGCTCTCTCCCCTCGGCAGATAGCTGAAGAATCTCCTCAGAGGACACAAGGTTTGCCCTTAGTCCCTGCTCAATCTCGCTGTTACTCATGTGTTGTAGTGCTAGTCTCATTATGTCTAACTTTGCCTGCTTGATTCCATAGTGCTGAAGGTAAAGCCTGTTGTACTTCCATAGTGTACGCAGGTCATAGCTTCCCCTCTCTGAGGCCTCAACTATGACGTGAGATGCAAGGTCTGCCGTCAGCAGTGCTGGACCTAGACCGCCACCATGCACCGGGTTCACGGCAACAGCTGCATCACCTGCTGCGAGGAAGCGGTTCCAGACCATGGTTGAGAGTGGTCTTCTTGTGGGGACTATCCCACCGCCAGAGCTTAGTATTTCCTTCTTGCGAAGCTCTGCTCTTTTCTCGAGATACTTCCTGTAGAGGTGTACTGGGTTCAGTTCTCTCTCTTTGACCAGTCTTCCCCACACTCCTAAGCCCACGTTGGCTACAGTTTTGCTCTTTGGGAAGAACCACCAGTACCCTCCTGGTGAGATCTCTTGGTTCAAGTATATCCTTATGTAGTCTGGCTCAGGTATCTCGTAGTCAACCTCTATTATCTCTCTATACGCGTAGGATACGTCTTCTGGCCTTAGGGGCTCACTCACGGGCCACTCTCTCGGCAACCTTGTCCTGATGACCGCAGTTGCTCCACTAGCATCAACCGTGATCTTGGCTCTTAGCTCCATGGTTCCTGATCCTTCTCGGCTAGCAAGTATGCCCTCTACCTCTAGCCCATTCACGAGAGGCTTGACTGCGGTTGTCTTGTCAAGCAGCGTTGCTCCAGCATTTAATGCTCTGCTTGCTAGAAATCTGCTCCACTCATACATGTTTAGAGAGTAGCCCTCTCCTGGTATGGTCAGCGTGATACTCTCGAGAGGACTAATTACTTTAGCTCCTCTGTACTCGTTCTCGATCACTCTTGGAGGCAAGTTTATGTTGCTTCGCTCAAGGTGTGTCTTCCCGATGGCGTCTCCAGTGATCTTGTAGAGCTTCTCTAGCGGTCTCTTCTCTACCACCACCACCGAGAATCCAGCTTTACTCAGGTTGTAGGCAAGGTGAAGTCCAGCTGTACCCCCACCTACAATAAGTACGTCGTACTTCACTGCTCTCCCTATGAGGCATATATAGTTATAAAGGTAGTTACCTTCTGAGTGACCTGACTGGGTACTCAACTATGTAGTCCCCAGCGATGACTTGATCCACACCTCGTATAGCTGCCCCCAGGTGCTCTATGGATCTCCTAAGCTCGTCATAGTCAATGTCGTCTCCCTCCACTATCACTACGAGTCCGAGAACCTCGACGTCAGTCTCCTCCACCGTTATGTTTACTGCTCTTACTCCTCTGACATGTATTATGTTCTCTGCAAGCTCTATTAGCGAGATCTTTGAGGGAATGTCTACGTCGAGAACCACTCTTCTGATCTTACCGTGCCTGAACGTGGACAACTCGCTATCCCAACACAGTAAAGTTACTAGTACACTTATAAGCGCTTGCTCAAGAAGTGCAGCCTGACACCGTCATCATGAATCTACACGAGCTTCTAGAAAAGATAGAAAGACTCTGTGATATCCTTGGTGGGGATCGACTAGTCGAGGTAGAGACTGCACACATCTCTGGCGTCTCCACAATGACTGTCGGCGAGGCTGGTCTCCGCTTCCTACAGGACCTCTCTAAGTCAGGACTGAGAGTCAAGGTGTTCTCCACTTGTAACCCTATCTCTGCACCAGTCGACACAGTGCTCGACTCAGCACAACGTGATATGCTGTTCATGTTGAAGATGCTAGGCGTGTCTACCTGGACAACCTGTACACCCTACGAGCACGTCAAGGTGAGATCTCGTAGATACTATGCTTGGTCTGAGTCTAGTGCTGTGGCATTCATAAACAGCGTATATGATGCATATGCTGAGAAGTTTCCAGGAGTGCTAGCACTGGTCTCTGCCATAACTGGGACAGCTCCGAGGATAGGCTTGATGATACCGAGCAGGAGAGCCCCTCAGGTACTAATCAAGGTTCGTTCTCCCAGACCACTAACATACACGGAGTGTGGAGTCCTAGGTAAGATCATTGCTGAAATGTTCGGAGACGAGATACCTTACTTACCTGAGGCAGGTACATTGTTCAAGTCTCTTGAGCACGTTAAGTCTCTCTTGGCAGCATATGCAACATATAGTAACAACACGTTTCTAGTTCTCGAAGGCGTGACGAGAAACTACGATGAGTACCGTAAGATGCTTAGCGACAATGTATCCGACAAGGTCAACCTAGATGTTAATGACATTGTTCGAGCAGAGAGAGATCTCGGAGTTATTCGAGATAATGATATCGGGCAGTTTAGATGTAGAAGCTGCATAGTTGTGGGATGTCCTCATCTAGGCAGAGAAGCTCTATGTAGAGTAGTGGAGATGCTGTGTAGACAGACTGACTTCGATCTTCCGAGAACCTTCGTGTTTACGTCTAGATTTGCCAGACACTGTATCAAACATTCTTGCGTCTCTCTAGAAATAATACCGGACACTTGCCTGTTCGTCTCTAAGTACGTTGGTGAGCTCTCTAAAGACTATGAGATCATTCTCACAAACTCAGTCAAGCAGTTTACGTATCTACGTAAGATTCTCAGCGAGGACAAGGTTCTTCTAATAGATTCTGAGATACTCGAGAAAGTTATTGCAGGGACACAGCAAGATAATGTACATAGGTGAGCTAGCACTACTCTGGTGCAAGATATGCAGGAGTCAGACAAGGCTAGAGAGGATAAACGAGGCAGAGATAGTGGACACACTATCCACAACATCATAGAGAAGCTTAAGAGCTCCGCAGACAACGTTCTCACGGTTCAGCTCAGTAAGGAAGGAATAAAGTACTTTATTGGCTCTGAGCCCATAAGTAAGGACTACGTCGAGCTTCTACGTGAGCGTGGCATAGTAGTTGAATCAGAGTATGTAAGCGTGCTATCATGCCCAAACTGTGGTGACTACGTGCTATCAGTGCTACCGACATGTCCTCGATGTAAGTCTAGTGACGTGCTCCTTGTAGAGCTCTATGCACACATAAAGTGTGGATACATAGGTCTCTCAAGCGAGTTTGAGAAGGATAACAAGAAGGTATGTCCCAACTGCGGAGAGGAGATATCTGATCCTTCTGAGCTCAAGTCTTACGGCAAGATCTTTCGCTGTCTAAACTGCGGTGCACGCTTTGATATGCCGGTCTTCAGGCTACGTTGTCTAAACTGTGGGCTCATGTTCTCAATAAAGGACTCAAGAATACTGAGAATACCCCAGTATAGACTCAACAAGGAGGCTCTGAGCAAGGTTGAGGACATAGTGGTACAGGACTACATTACCTCCGTAGTGGAGGAGGTAGTACGAGAGTACTTCAACAAGTACGTCATTGAGCGTTCAGTAGAGGTAACAGGCATGTCAGGAGTGAAACATGTGATACCCGTGAGGGTACGTACATCTCAGGGTTCCATATATATATACCCAATACTGAGAGAGCAAGATGTGTACTCTCTCGTAAGCATGCTTCTCGACGTTAACCTTGACTCTCCTATAATTGTGCTATGTCTAGAGGAGGCTGCCAGAAAGGCAAGTCTCAGCTGTCCTGCTCTTGGAAGTGGCAAGAGCAACGTCAAGGTGCTTATGCTTAAAAATATTGAGGAGCTCAGATCAAAACTTCAGAATCTGCTTAGAGAGATCTCAGAGAGGTCTTAGGTAGGTAGCATCCCTGTAGCAAGCATCGTCTTGAGGACGTCAAGAAGCGTGTATGTTAGTGCTGTTGACATCAGCGTGAGTATGACGAAGTGAATTAAGCCGCAACTTGGACGATCATATACCACTCTTCCTATAATTAGCGAGGATGCAAATAGCTGTACCACAAGTGTGTACAAGCATATCCCTACAAGACTATACAGCTTGTAGTTGGTGGCTGCTGCGAGCCCATACTTCACTGATGTCATTCCTGCAAGGCCAAAGGACATCACTGCAATGATATCGCACATGAATATGTACACCACTACTATAACATATATCAGCACCACGTATGGACCTACGTTAGTCCTTCTCTCCTTTCGAAAGCTCTCAAAAGACTCTAGTATCTTCGCAGTCAGGTCCAAGGTCTCTTCTAGGTGTGCACCATACCTAGTGGCAAGCTCAAGAATATCCGCTAGCCGTATTAGTGCCTCAATACGCATATCTTGTCCTATTCTTCTTATCGCTTCGAGGAGCGGTATAGCACTAAGTCTAGACAGTGCTATAGCCTTGGCAAAGATCATGTTCGAGGGCTTTATAGCGCTTGTAGCAACAATCTCTATAGCTCTATTGAGAGTACCTCCAGTTCTCAAGACACTTGATACTATTCTGATCACAGTCGGTATCTGCTCCTCGATGGAGCAGACAAGTCTCTGATATCTGTACTCCCTCAGTGCTATAGGTAAAACAAGCAGCGCAACGAATGATGTCAGAAGTGTAACAAACTTTGGTTCAAGCACTGAGTACGGTATGTATAAGATCACTTCTCGAGGGAAAGTCAGTTCTGCCTTAATTAGCTCGGAGTGAGGGTGAGCCCTTATCTGCAACAGTACCAAGATCAGCACTACTAGCGGAGTCAAGCTAGCTAGAATGAGAAGTGGGTCTACTCTTGCTCTTCTTTTCCTCTCCTGTCTCCTTGTTCTCGTCTTGGCAATTCTCGTCTTTACGCGGGGCCACACGTTGTGCTTGGTATAATAATGAGCTAGAATTATAAAGCAGCGTCTATTTTTGGTCACAGCTGTGTCTTTTCCTAAAGACTTCTCATCATACATTACTGCTAGAGAGTTGCAGCAGATTCAGGTCTCACTACCGAGTCGAGACGTCTTACTTAAGGATATCTACCCCATTATTGAAGGTTACGTCTATGCTGCCGTGTATAGAGATGAGGCTAGTGGTGTAATGATGTACTGTGTTATTGAGCCTCCACTCACGGAGCAAGACAAAGAGGTTCTCTCTAAGCTTGTCGAGAAGCTCAGGGAGGATATTCTGCGTGAGAGAAGGCTCATAGAGGAGGTTGTCAAGCCAAGGCCACTACTACCAGAGAGTCTCGTCGAGAACTACGTCAGGAGGGCTCTGAGAGAGCTGAAACTGCGAGTAAGCGAGCAGGTACTACGAAAGTACATGTACTACATAATGAGAGACATACTGGGCTTCGGCAAGATTGATCCTCTGCTACGTGATCCCTACATCGAGGATATAAACATCAATGGACCTGGAAGACCAGTCTACATATGGCACTCCCTGTACGAGCACATGAAGACAAACATAGTGTACGAGAGCCAGGAGGAGATATATCAGCTAATAGTGAAGATATCACAGATTGTTGGCAGAAACGTAAGCTCAGCTAACCCAGTTCTAGAAGGACTCGTAGGAGCTCATGCGAGAGTGGAGGCAGTACTAAGCGATGTAGCCCCACTGGGGCACTGTGTCAACATAAGGAAATTCAAGATTGAGCCCTTCACGGTAATAGACCTAATAACCTCAAGAACCCTTGGCCCTGAAGTTGTAGCATACCTCTGGCTGCTCATAGATTACAAGTTCAACATAGTGATAATTGGACCAACAGGCTCAGGTAAGACAACGCTACTTAACTCTCTGCTCTACCTAATTAGGCCTGAATGTAGAATTGTGACTATTGAGGATACTAGAGAGATAAATTTGCCACATGAACAGTGGATACCTCTAGTAACTAGACCATCCTGGTCCCCGCAGGTACGAGAGATCAGCCAGTTTGACCTGGTGAAGGTCTCAATGAGAATAAGGCCAGATTACCTAGTGGTGGGAGAGATACGTGGTGAGGAGGCATATGCGCTCTTTCAAGCATTTGCCAGCGGTCACTCTGGACTGACGACTCTTCACGCTGACACGGTGGAGGCGGCAATAATGAGACTCCTATCGAAGCCAATGGATGTTCCTCCATTCTTGCTTAAGCTTGCTCACGTCTTCTGCAACATCCAGAGAGTGAAACTGTTAGACAAGATTGTGCGCAGAGTAGTAGAGGTCTGTGAGTTTCTAGGAGTTGAAGAGGGCAGACCAATCTTCAGAGTAGTGTACAGGTATAATCCGCTAAATGATAGCTTAGAGAGAGTTGAGGATAGCATAATGTTGAGAGAGATATCTAGGGTGAGGTTCGTGCCACTTGAACAGTTAAAGATAGAGCTTGAACGTAGAAAGAGACTGCTGGAGGCCATGGCCAGGTATGGCTTTAGAGATCCAGCGACAGTCTTTAAGGTCATTAGAAGCTACTATATAAATCCAGAAGATATCTACTATAAGATAACTTCTGGTGTAGTGCCATGAAGCTTCTGAGAAAGCTAGTAAATGTGGAGAAGATAGTGCATATAATATCAAGCATATTGAAGATACCAAGCAAGATAATAAACTCGCTATATACAAGTATCGACAGAATGTATGAGCTCAGTGGATACAGGATAGATAGAAATTTTTATAAAAAATTCACATTATACTCAGTGTATTCCATATTTGCTCTACTTGCAATATTTGTCGTAACCGCACCCTTTGCCATCTATAGAATCTTAGTTTTTGTTAGCATATCTATATCAACATCGATCATACTATTTATATTACTTATATCTGTAGCACTTGTATACTTGAATGCCCTAATGTATGTATACAAGAGGATGGTACATTTTAACGAGAGACTAATCTACACGCTCTCTAACATGATTCCACTCATTGCAACACGTGCATCACTTGTGGAAGTATTCTCTAGACTCTACTACTTTGAGAGAGATCCTGAGATAAAACATGAGCTATATCTCATATTGAAAGAGTGTACTCTTGGAGAGGACATAATTACGGCGCTTGTGAGAAGTATAAATAGGGTACCATCTCAGATATATAGAGACATAATATCAAGCTTAATAGAAGGTCTCAAGGTCTCTCAGTCACCTGTTGACCTATTAATAGACAAGCTTGCCTCTCTTCTCGAGAGAAAGAGATTAACGCTCAAGCACACAGTTACTGAGCTCACGCTATTCTTTCAGTCATTCGTCATTCTCGGCTTGCTTGCTCCTGCAATCGTGATTGCAGTATATTCTGCCTTCTCAACCTTCTCGTTGCGCCATATTACGACTTCACTCTTCTCGAAGTACTTTCTGATAACTCCTCCCCTGGGAAACGTGTTTGGTATTAGTCTGCTTCTAGCCTTGGTGTACTCACCCTTTCTATCGCTGATATTTTACCTGATCTTTGACTCGATAATGTCTAAGCTCTAGGCTAGCATATTTAAGTAGTGCAGATTCGATAAGAAGAACAATGTCAGTATCTGCCGAGAACAGAGAACCCTCGCTGCCTACTGGATCTAGCGGCATAAGTTCAGACTACTACAAGATGCTTACTCAGTCAGACTATCTTAGAGGAAAGATAACTATGAGCATAGAGCCAAACAGAGCGAAATACATACTCAGGTACAAGGATCTCCTTGAGAGAGAGCTAAACGTTAAGCTCAGTGTTGATCCAAGTGGTCTAGTAGTCATTGAGCCTAAAGAGAGTACCTCACTTGAGCAACTAATGAAGGCTAAGGAGGTCATAGAGGCTATAAGCTATGGATTTGACGTGAACACGGCTCTAGAGTTAAAGAAGGAGAACTATGTGTTGCTGGTTGTTAACTTGAGGGAATACATAGACAAGGATAAGATAAATCACTTGATAAGAGTCAAGGGCAGGATAATAGGCGAAGAAGGCAGAGCTAGGAGAACAATAGAGGAGCTATCTGGTGCAAAGATAGTGATATCTAACTGGACTATTGCAATAATTGGAGACTACGAGAGCGCTAGAGCAGCAAAGGAGGCAATAGAGATGCTGATCAGAGGAAAGCAGCACGTAACCGTGTATAAGAGACTCCAGTCTTGGAGGAGAGAAATGAGAAGAAGAAAACTTGAAGAGCTTATCTCAGGAAGGTCATCAATATTTAGAGAGGACCTAGACGTGAGACCAGAAGACCTAGGGATCTAAGTAATTGCGTGCGTAGCTATTTCTCAGAACTAGCGTAAATTAGAGAAAAACAAAGCTATGCGGTTGTTGCAGCCACTGGTATGGGTTTAACTACCTCAACGGCCTTGTACTTTTCCGGCCAGTCAAGTACCTTTATCTTTAGCACCTCAACCTTTCTCAGCGGGTATATCTTCTTTGCATGTATGAACACGTCCTGTGGTATTGAGCCAAATACTAGTGCTAGGATGTAGGTATCGAAGTCCAGAATTTTTGAGTACTCGTCTAATCTCTGTCTTGTTATTGCTCTGATTGCCCTCTTTTGAGAGGTCTTGCATCTATGTGCCGTAACTGCCAGTATCTGAACCCTAAGTTTTCCTCCATCTGTGGGTGTTACGTCATGTATGGTTACTATCTTTGAGGAGCCTCTTCTGACAAGAGACTTAACGTAGTCTCTTGTTAGTTCCTGCTGCTTAAACCTTGTGTATGCGTGCTCTCCCTCAACCCTATATATCTGGAACTTAAGCTTAACAGGTATGTGAGAAAGATCTCTTGTTAGCTCAAACAGACTGACCTCAATAGTTCTATTCAGAAGCTTCTCAGGAGAGTCTGCTGGGACCTCTCCTATCTCCACGGCCTTTAGACTTGGTGGTGCATGTACTATGAACCACTTCTTTAGTGCCCACTTACCTACTAATGATTTAGCTGATGACATTGCGAGACTCAGTTTAGCTTAGTGGGCTTATTTAACCTTCTCCACGGCATCAACCGCAACGCGGATACTCCTGATAAGATCGTCCACGGTGTTCCAGAGTGATAACACATCTTCTGGGGATACGATGTCGCTACATAGCTTGTATACTAGTGAGCCGTCTTCACAGCTCCTATAAACTATTTTCTGCCTATCTGGGAGCTCTACATCATCTACCGACACGCTCTTCAGTACTGTTAGACACATGTCTGTGCTTCTCAGATCTATCTTCAGCTCAACACAGATAAGCATGAACTCCTATAGCTGTGCACACTCAATCACTATGTTGTCAGGAAGTCTTAGTAGAGTCTTAGAGGAACATTTCTCTATTAAGTCTCGCTGATCCGAGACATAACATATAACGCTCTCATGTATCCTCACTTTGACATTGACACCACGCTTTCTATAGGTTCTCAACACTCTATAGACTCTTATTGCGAGAGTTAGTGAGTCTAAGATAACTCGCTCACCTCTCATTACATTATCTACGAC
>JALWFJ010000110.1 GCA_027036495.1 Thermoproteales archaeon | reverse complement strand
TAAGTGATGAGTAGCGTAACTATCCGAGAGTCCTCATGGTGAGGACACGACGGAGTGCTGACATCACGATATAGCTCGCAAAACTATGCCATTACCTGCACAGGACTCCACATTGTGAACACTGTGCAAATAATCGAGTATGTATAATGTTGTGTTAGCGTCCTGCTCTAAGTCTTGTCTTGATGTTTTTCCACGCCAATTATTGAAACTGCTGGGCTTGTTAAAAAGGTGGTCTCAGTGTTAGCGAGTGTTGTGCCCTATATATGGGCTTGAATCTATGTCTGAGATAGAACCTCCTTGCATCGATGTTTAGAAGATCTACTGCTGCAACTAGTCTCTTTGTTTTACCGTTGGCTAACTTTATCATTGAGTGTAGCAGCTTGCTGCCGATTCCTCTTCTTCTGTGATCTGGGTGTACAAAGAGGCTTGCAAGAAGCCAGCATTCTGGAAGTGTTACATATGTGCTCAGGTATCCAACTAGCTTTTCTCGATGAAATGCTCCTAGCGGTATGCCATGTTTAAGTGTGTACAGAGAGACCTTAACATGAAATTGCGACCACATAGACATCAAGAATTGAACTTGCTGATGATAGCTCTCGTCCAGGATGTCTATCCTGTAGGAGTCGTGGTTAATTATCTCTTTGCCTAGGTCTATCTCCTCATTACTATGGTCTTCTAGATCCAGAACTAGGGGGATGAGCACACAGTATCTGTCTAACGGTAGTTCTTGTACTAACATGTCCACAATTCTAGCATTGTCTACAAATATGGTGTTAACCTCGTAGTTTAGTGTTAAGTTTCTGACAATCTTTACAATAATGTTCAATATATCTAGACACCTCTTCCCTAGTGATCGTGTATTGATTTCTATGAAGTTTCCATAAGGAGCGTAAATTAATGCTATGACTGTCAATATCTGATCATGTTTATTCCTCAGTATGCATGTACACTCTAGTCTAGACTCTCTTAGCTCTCCTCTTATGGCGGCTAAGGTAAATAGTGCAGGTAAGGAAGATACACACTCTCGAGAAAGCATGTTCTCTAGCTCTACGCGCTCATCAATCGTTAGAGGTCCAGCTAGCTCACAGAGCGTATAGACGTCCTGCATCTATCACTACCTTGTCTAGACTTTTAGAGGATATTTGTTACCGGGAACAGAGAGGCTCTTTCTTCTGTTGACGTTACTTTACTACTAGTACAGGTCTTGAGGATAGCTTGATCACTTTCTCGCTTACACTTCCCAGTATCAATTTCTTTATTTGTCCCTTCCCTGTTGATCCTACTACTATCAGATCCACATCTAGCTGCTCTGCCTTTTCGACAATCTTTTTCCCAGGATCGCCTCTCTCTAGAACCGTCTCAACATCAACACTGAGGGATGAGGCGGCTTCCCTAGCTTTCTCGAGTAGGTTTCTACCTGCCTCAATTAGTTTGCTTATCAGCTGGTCCTCCATCTCTGGGTAGTATAGATAGGTGCTTAGATAGTCCTCGGGTAGAGGAACAACATGCAGTACATAGAGCTTAGCACCATATCGCTTTGCTATATCTGACGCAATTTCGAGAGCTCTTGAGGCTGGCTCGGATCCATCATATGCAACTAGGATCTTTCTGATTGCCACTAATGAGCAGTACGTGGCGTCATTTAAAGCATTTGCGTGCTGTGCATGTCTATCTTAGCTTTCTCCGATATAATCTTCCTCAGGTCTAGAAGGTGAGAGACTGTGAGTAGTAGTTATTGCTGGTGGGCCCGCCGGGATTCGAACCCGGGATCACCCGCGCCTCCTCCCCCTGCTGAATCCGCGGGTGTGAGGCGGGCATCCTACCGCTAGACTACGGGCCCTTACTTTACGATCCGTGTAGGTGAGTACTGAACTGAAGTTATAAGAGTTTCTCTGTCAGAGCACTTAGCATCTTGATGCGTGTCTAAAGCTAGTGATTGTGAGAGACAACTTCTACGTGGAGAAAGGGATAAAATTGCAGAGCACATATCCAGTACTCAGACATGGGTAGCCACGGTTCGATTACTAAGGCAGGTAAGGTTAGAAGCCAGACGCCAAAGATACCTCCAAAGCCTAAGAAGGATCTGCCTCCGAGAAGAAGAAACTGGAGAAACTACAGGAGGAGAATACTGTACACTGCGCTGGCTCAGCAAGCAGCTTCTTAAAACTCCCTGCCTAGGCTCATAGAGTCACTTTTTTACGAGGTTATCTGCATCTCACTTTACCCGTG
>JALWFJ010000109.1 GCA_027036495.1 Thermoproteales archaeon | reverse complement strand
CTTGTCAGCTCTCTCCCCTCTCCAGGAACTTTCCTGACTAGTCCAGCTGCCTCAAGCTGCTGAAGTATCTTTCTTATTATAGCGCCTCCAGCCTTCCTGAATCTCTCTGGCTTGAAGCCAGAGCCTATCTTCGCTCTGTAGCCAAACGCTGTTCTGAGTCTCTCAATGCCGACGGGGCCGTAGAGGTACAGTTTTCTCAGTATGGCTGCGGCTCTCCAGTACCACCAGTCGTCCTGCATTGGTGGTCTATCTTTGTTAGCTCCAGTCTTCACAAACAGAGCCCAGGGTGGAGGCTTGACTTGTGGCACGTTTTTCTTCAGATGCTCCACTAGCTTCGCTAGTAGTCTATCTGCTGGCACATCCTTGACGCTAACCAACGAGGTTCCCTTGAGGGGCCTTAGCGATTGTCTTATAAATATTTCTTGAGCTATAGTGAGATACATGGCACTCAGATTCTGTCCAAAATGCAGATCAATAATGAGGCCAGTGAAGGTACAGAACAGAAATGTACTCAGGTGCGTGAAGTGTGGGTATGAGGAGGAGGCCAACGGTGCATCACTCACAGTAAAGACGACTGTTGAGAGAGCACCTACAGCTACTCCAATAGCAATCGCGGACTCAACACAGCAGCTACCAAAGACGAGAGCAATATGTCCAAAGTGCGGCAACGAGGAGGCATACTACTGGATCCAGCAGACAAGAGCAGCAGACGAGCCACCAACGAGATTCTACAAATGTACGAGATGTGGATTTACCTGGAGAGAGTACGAGTAGCCGCAGAAAGAAGAGGAAGCCTCACAAGCCTCTAACAGGCTCAGGGGGTTAAAAACGCTCAACACCTTTAACGCCTCCGCGATCAGCTTATCGTCTTTCTCCATGCTAGAGTGTTTGGAAAATATTCTCGACCTTACAGTCAGCATGTTGATATTTAATGACGAGAACTACTACTAGGAGGTATTGATGTCCGCGTCCATCAAGCTAGTCTACTCAGATGCTAAGGAGTTTGCTTACATTGTTGAGTCGATAGCTGTGCTCATAGAGGAGACCGCGTTCACCATAAGCAATGAGGGACTAAAGCTTAGAGCAATTGACGCCTCTAGAAGTGCACTCATTGATCTTATGATTCCACGTGATGCATTTGAGGAGTTTCCTGAGGAGCTCTCAGAGGAGATCAGAGTTGGGTTAAACTTTGCTGACTTGAAGAAGCTTCTTAGACGTATAAAGAAGGGGGACAAGATTGCACTAGAGATAAGCGAGGGCAAGGTTGAGTTAAAGCTCATTGGTAAGGCAACACGCTCAGTGATACTTCCAATAATAGATGTGCCGGTGGAGCAGCTTCCTACACCGAGAGTCGTCTTCACAGTGACTGCTAAGGTTGCAAGTGACGCCCTCAAGGAGGCAATAAAGGATGCAGACGTGGTTGCAGACTCGGTTAAGCTTGATGCAAGAGAGGACGGTCTGTACATAATTGCCACAAGCGAGAAAGGAGACATAGAGGTCAAGTTTGAGCGAGAGAGTGAGGCAATGTTTGAATACGAGCTAAAGGAGCCGGCAACAGCTAGGTACAGCCTTGACTACCTTACAGACATAGTCACAAAGGCTTCAAAGGTCAGTGACATAGCCGTCATAGAGTTTGCTACAGGTAAGCCTATAGCACTCACTTTTGAGATACCCATGGGGGGGAAGCTCACGTATTACGTCGCTCCAATGCTGGAGTAGGCTCAAACTAGGGACTTCAACTAACTGTTACTGTGGGTAGAGATAGCAGGAACCGAGGAGAGAATCTGGTCTTGAGTCTAGTTAGGGTGTACTTCAGAAACTACTACAGAAACCCGGATGATCCTCCCTTTGTGCCTAGTATTGAGAAGAGGGAGATCGCGTATCAGCCTCTAGACAGAGATGTAATGATAAGACACCTATCTTTCAGGGATCTGGACTCCTTCAGGAAGTTCCTAGTTAAGACTGTGCCTCTACACGTATACTATAGTACTGCATACTACGCGTATCCTGACAATCCAAACATGGACAAGAAGTTGTGGGAGGGCGCAGACCTAGTGTTCGACATAGATGCAGACCATCTGGACTCTCCTAGCTGTAGAGAAGCCTCAGAGAACAGGGTTCTCACCATAGAGTGCCTTGAGGACGCACTACAAGAGACCTTAAAGCTCCTAGATGTGCTTGAGCACGAGCTTGGTCTCTCAAGACAGGAGTACTACGTTACCTTTTCTGGCCACAGAGGGTTCCATGTACATGTTGAGGCTCCACATGTAAGAGAGCTCTCGCAGGAAGAGAGAAGAGAGATCCTGGACTATCTTCTTGCTAGAGCGTTCAGAGTTGAGCGATTCGTAGATGAGAAAATGAGGCTTCTCATAGGTCCAGGTCTTGAGGGGGTTGGAGGAAGAATCTGGAACGTAGTTGGGTCCATCGTAGACGATGAGGACTTGAGAATGCGTGCAGCTCAGTGTAGAAGGATTCTCAAGAGGCAGCTTAAGAGACTTGAGAGTCTCAACGACAGAATTGCTGAGAAGCTGAGGGTGAGAGTGGATGAGGTAGTTACTCTTGATGTTAAGAGACTGATAAGGGTGCCTAACTCGCTTCACGGCAAGACTGGGATGAGAGTTGTGTTGCTATCTCGTCAAGACCTGGAGAAAGGAGCGTATCACATACTTAATAAGGCTGTACCTAGAGTCCTAGCAAGAGGTAGACTTAAAGTGCTCTTGAGGGCTCACGTAAAGGTCTCAAACGTCCTTGGCTTCAGTCTTGACGGCGTAGAGTCTCTAAAGCCAGTAGATGTACCGCCTTACGTCGCGATCTACCTTATAAGGCAAGGTGTGGCAGACCTTGTAGAGTGAGCAACGTAGAGAAGTTGATTGAGAGCATAAGCAGGCTCGCAGTGAGAGAAGTTGAAAGTGACGAGCTCGAGCAGCCAGTGGCCTCCTCTTACGAGGAGCTAGTTAGAAAGATCATGGAGGAGCTTTCTAGCAGCTCCTCTCTAAGTGAGACTAAGCTCAGGCTTGTGAGGAGCTCTCTAGCTGTGCTTATACAGAGAAGAATTGGGAAGATACTTGAAAAGATCTCGTCTGGAGAAGACATACCCGGCAGGCTGCTGTACAGAGAGGAGAGAAAGCTTGTGGAGCTCTTCTCAATTCTAAAGATGGAGACTCTGAGCAGAGAGAAAGCCGAGACTGAGACCAAGACTGTAGAGACGGAGCACGTGGCCGAGATAAAGGAGAGGCCCTCCATGAAGTTACCCAGCGAGATAAACATAGTGCAGTTTCTTGAGGACTTTCCTGCTCTTCAGTCTGTGTCTGGACACACGCTTGGCCCCTTCTCAAGATTTGACATAGCTGCGCTTCCCGTGGATGATGCTGAGGAGCTAAAGAGAAAGAACGTTGTTGACATCGTTGCCTGAACAAACTTAATAAATACACGCAGTCACTACTGCCTAGAAATGAAGTTTCCTAAGGTCATCAGAACGTACTGTCCAAGATGCAATGCTCACACAGAGCACTCAGTCTCAATATATCATCATGGAAAGAGAAGATCACTAGCTGAGGGACAGAGAAGATACGAGAGAAAGTGTAAAGGTTATGGATCAAGTAGAAAGCCGAAGCAGAAGAGATTTGCAAAGATAACGAAGAAGATAGCTGTGAAGCTTCAGTGTAGAGTCTGTGGATGCGTACAGGTTCGAAGCATAGGCAGACTTAAGAGACTCGAGCTTGTTGAGGTCAGAAAGTAGCTCTCTTCTCCCCTTCCGGTCGCCTACGCACGACTTGAAGTAAGTTTTATTTCTCAAATGTAGCCTAGCTCATCGCTATGCCACAGAGATGGCGTGATGTACTAATACCAAAGCCTAGGTCAAAGTTCCTACGTGTTAGATGTCCAAACTGTGGTAATGAGCAGATAATATTCTCTCATGCTGCAATGGTTGTGAGATGCCTAGTCTGTGGCAACGTCCTGGCAGTGCCAACGGGAGGAAAGGCGCAGATACTGGCAACAGTAGTGAGAGAGTATGAGTAGTAGCAGAAAGGCTAAGGAGAAGGAGACCCAGCTTATACTACCCGTAAGAATAGCTAGAAAAGAGCTTCCTGACGTCGGTGAGCTTGTCGTGGGAACAGTGCGAGAGATCTTTGACCACGGAGCTTACATACTGCTAGATGAGTACGGTGGACTAGAAGCTTACGCACCAGTGAACGAGATTGTACAATCCTGGTTTCACAGCATCAAGGACTACCTGAAGGTTGGACAGAAGGCTGTGTTCAGGGTAATCAGAGTTGACCCTAGGAGAAAGCTTGTAGACGTCTCCCTCAGGAAGGTCAAGGAGGAGGAAAAGAGAGAGAAGTTCCTCAAGTGGAAACGTACAGTACGTGCAGTCAAGCTCCTAGAGTTAGTTTCTCAGAGAACCGGAGTCCCTCTTCAAGACCTCATACAGAAGGTAGCTTACAGGTTTGAAGATATCTACGGTGACATGCTTAGAGGATTTGAGGAGCTTGCACGTGGAAATGTTGAGGAGGTTAGAAAGATACTTGCCGACTTGCCAGAGAACGTGTTCAGGGTTATTGAGGAGATAGCTAAAGAGCACATAGAGATACCCGAGGTCACGCTCTCTGGCGTTCTAAGAATAATAAATCTGAGACCTAACGGTGTAGAACACATCAAGGAGATACTGATAGGTGCAAAGAAGCTGATAGAGGAGAAGTATCCAGGAGTGAAATACAAGATCTATGTCATGGGACCACCAAGGTACAGGATCGACCTCACTGGCAAGGATCCTAAGCTCCTTGATAACATTCTGGAGGAGGTTGCAAGGTACATAGTAGAGGAGGCTAGAAAGAGAGGAGGAGAAGCATCATACACGAGGATAGAACAGAAGTAGTGGAGTAGTCCATGGTTCAGGCACTACTTAGAAGATGTAAGGTATGTGGACGATACACGCTCAGAAAGGATAAGTGTCCACAGTGTGGTGGAGAGGTGGAGAATCCACATCCACCTAAGTACTCCCCAGATGATAGATACTACTTCTACAGGTTCTGCATGAAGGTCATGTCAGGACTGATACAGCTTCCAGACAATGTCAGACAGAAGGTAATACAGCGCTGCACATCTACGGAAGGAGAGCAGGAAGGTAAGTAGACTGTATACTACGAGAAGAAGTGCCTCTACGTACTCTGTTCCGTCCTAAGCTCCTCTCTAGTAATCACAACAATTGTGCCGCCTTGATACTCGCCTTCCTGAATCTCTCCCTCTAGTACTGCCTCAATCTCGGAGTAGACTCTGCGTAGCCTGTCTAGCAGGTCCTGAGAAGTTTTCCATACTCCCCTATCAGCTGCCTCGAGAAGTCTCCTAGCTATCTCCTCAAGTGCGTGAATGTTCGTGTCTAGGAACCATCTACGCATCTCGTCATTTAGGACAAAGGTCTTCGCTATCTCTTCAAATATCCAGTCTCTGACTACTCCTGCGGTAGCGGCCCATCCATATATCCTGCCTACACGCTCCGCTATCTCTCCTGCTCCTCTAAACCCATGTCTCTTCTTGCCCTCAATCCACTGCGGGTTGAGTAGCCTAGTCCTCACTACACGTTCAATCTCGTCCTCCATGTGCTTAACGGTGACCCTCTCTGGGTCTCTTGAGTCTCCAAAGTATGCAGGTATCTTTGTGTCTCTCTCAGTCTCAACTGCTGCATGCATTCCTCCGTGATATGCAAAGAAGCAGCAACAGTCAAGAATATCGAACTCGTCAGTCTCAAGCTTCTGAAATGTCAAGTCTACTGTCTTGAGCAGATGTCTCAGCTGGTCTGGTAGTTTCACTGGCACTCCCTCCTCCCCATAGGCATAAGACGACCACTCAATCCAGACCTCTGCCAGGTCTCTGCGTGTCTTCCATGCAGATGCGTAGATTGCGTAGTTAACTCCTGCACCGTAGGAGCCAGGCTTCTCCGTAAACACCCTGTACGTTGCCGTCCTGAATGCGCTATCTCCGGAGAGACCTCTCCTCTCCAGCTCTATCAACCTCTCTAACACGTGTTTTCTGACATAGTTCTTACTAGGAGGCTCATCAAGCGAGGCTACCTTCTTCACAGCTTTGTCTATTAGCGACATGAGGTTTGGCGTGGTGTCTCTAAATATCCCATCTACACGTACTAGAACATCTATCCTTGGTCTGCCAAGCTCCTCCAGTGGAATAGGCTCAACATCCATAACAATGCCACTTTCAGGATTCCACACTGGCCTAACACCAAGAAGATAGAGTATCTGAGCCACACCCTCACCATCCGACTTAAAGGGATCAATGCACCACTCGACAATGGCCACGGTCTCCGGGTATCTTCCATGCTCTCTCAAGTACCTCTCAAGCAGCTTCTCTGCAAGTTCAGTACCAACTCTCCATGCGGATGGTGTTGGTATCCTAAGAGGATCGAAAGAGTAGAAGTTACGTCCAGTAGGAAATATGTCTACTCTACCTCTAAAGGGAGATCCAGAAGGTCCAGGCTCAATATACTCGCCATTAAGTGCTCTGAGAATATTAAGCACCTCGAGCTTTGCGCCCTCAAGAATTCTCTTGCCTAGATCTATAACCAGGTTTGCGACTTTCAGCAAGTCTTTCACTAGGTGCTCCGGTAGTCTCTTCAGGTCTATCTGTAGGACCTCCCTAGCTACTCTCAGGATCTCGTTCTCACTGTTGGAATACTTCTTCTGTTCATAAGTACTATTATACATCGTGATACATCCTCGCGAGGACACTTATATATCTCTAGCTTCTCCTCCTCAGGAGGTTTGAGACAAGAATCTTCGAAGAAGCTCTCTCACAAGCTTGACACTAAGTTCAGTCACATAATCAAGAGCCTTCTCATTCCTTATCTTCAGTTTATGATTAAGTTCATGTGGTCTCTCTAGCAGCTCTCTGTAATCTAGACCTAGACACTCCGCGACTACTCTACGTATGGAGGGAGAAGTAGGTGTATCTACCCTTAGCATAGACACTATCATCAAAGCCAGCTTATCTAAATCTGGAGCTCTGCCAAGGACGTGAAGTCCGTCTCTAAACGTAGAATTAGTGAGTTCATGAAGTCTCTCATGTAGATACTGTATGAGCTCGTCCTCAGACATGGACTCACGGTAAAGATTCGCCTTCTTCGCTACCTCAACTATCTTCTCAAACACGATTCGCCTTCTTGATTCGTCTCCGCCGATCTTTGCCCTGTAGTACTCGTCTAGCAGCTCGTCTAGCTCCTTGAGGTGACCATACTTCTCAGTCAGCACAATGGGTGGATGCATGTGATCTACTATTACTGCGTAGCTTCTTCTCTTGGCTATGGTTCCCTCCATGGGGTTAATGACGTTGTACAGGTATATGTGAGGAACATGAAGTATTGAGATCTGAGGAAAGCACAGCATGCTTAAGCCGCACTGCTTTCCTGGCAAGAACTCCAGGTAGCCATGCGTCCCAAAGTGTATAACCACGTCAGCATCAAACACGTGCTCTATCCATCTGTACACTGCTAGCCATTGATGTGGTGGAGGTGTTGTGGGATCATGAAGAATCTTACAGACACGACCATCACATCTTGCACCTGCACATCCACGTTTAGGCTGAGGAATTACGACCACGTTACCAAACTTAATGCCAGGTATCACTATCTTCCTCCTGTAAAGGCCAAGTGCTATCTTTGTGAAGTATCTTCTAGGATCTCTGCTCTCGGTGAGGGACTCTAGCTCGTCCTCGTTTAGGCTGAGAAGGTCCTCCGGGTTACCCCATGCTTCAGATACCTTTCTTCTCACCTCTTCAGGAAGCGACCTGAAATACTTCACGTACTCCTCGAGATCAAGAAGATCTACGTATCCACCTCTTCTCACGATCTCAGCTACCGGGGTCCATCGAAACTCGGGGACTGCCCTCCTCTCAAGTATTAGCTTTGCTAACTTCTCCCCGCTCTCCGGCTCTCCCTCAACTTTGTATCCAGCTCTCTTAAGCTCTCTGAGCAGTCTTGTTAGGCTCTCAAAGGAGTCTAGACCAAATGCAAGTCCGATAGTAGTCTCAGCACTTGCACATGGATTGTTGTGAAGGACTATGACAACTCTCCTCTCTTCTGGAGGCTTTTTCCTGAGCCTGATCCATCTTAGCACTCGTTCAGTCAGGAATTTGATCTGCTCAGGAATAGGAACATGGAGCTTGAGTGTAGCTCCTGTCTCCTCATCGAGGATCTCCCTTGCTGCTCCAACTATTATTGGCTCTATGACGCCATCCAGCTCCGGCATGCATACCCCCATAACGAGCGACAGCATGTCTACTCCCTCCTCGCTTCTAATCCACTCCTCCACAGTCCTGTAGTAGCTTACTAGACCCTTAAGCACAGGAACGTTTAGTTTACGCAGAAGCTTGATGCTGTCACATGTAGGCTCAACCCAGTCTCCACGTCCTCTAGGAGCAAGTGTGAAGTCTTGAAGACTTACTAAGAGGTCTATTACTGGCTTATCGTCAAGTAAGAAGAATCTCGTCACAACGTCTTCTGGCATGCTCTTGCTCTCCCCTGAGCAGTATTCAACATATTCCTGACAGTACAGTCCAAGCCACGTGAAGACAGGCACCACTCCTACTCCTCTACTCTCAAGTTCTCTAATCAGTGCATTCACTACCTCAAGGTTCCCTGTTATCCAGAAGTCTCTGTAGAAGAGTAGACCTACATATGTGCTTGGGCTGAACCTGCTCCTGTACCAGTCAAGATACTCTCTTACGTTCTCAAATACCCTAGGCGACTCTGGGTGATAGATCCCGCACCAGGGTAACCTTCTAGGTGGCTCTGGGCTCAGAGCAGTTTTACCTACAGCTCTGGCAAGTAGTATTAACATGTTTGCGTAGTTCTCTATCCCTCCCTCCACGAAGTACTGTAGAAAAGACATGTAGAGGTCTTGAGACACGTTTCTCGTCAAGTTCTCTCCTCCATAGGATATCGCAAGGACAGGCTTAGTGATAGAGCTGACTAGAGACTTTATCTTCTCGTAGCCTCTAGCAGATGAGTGTATGTGAAGCAGTATCAAGTCTGCCTCCTCTCTAAGCCACTTAACGAAGCTCTCATCTAGGTAGTCTCTGTCTGGTGTCAGGAATCTAGCCCTGATGACGACATCTATGCCGCGGTCTCTCAGCTTCGCTGCCGCTCTCTTTAACAGAGATATCCTAGCAGAGTCATAGCTCTCGACGTATCCTATATTGAGTCTGCTACTCGTCACCTTGTAATACGTGGTACGTACCTAAGTATTAAAAGGCTACTCTCTAGAGCCATCACGGCCTCATCATCTTGCAACAGCTTAACGTGTCATCGATGTAAGAAGTTCAATATTGACCTTTAGCTCTTCGTCTCTCTGTGCATAGTCCATTTATTAAGCCTGACTCCATCTTGAGTTGAACATGTATACACACATGGTCCCCGGCGATACTGCGTGGCTACTAGCTGCCTCGTGTCTAGTAGCCATGATGACTATACCGGGCTTAGCGTTCTTCTACGGAGGCCTGGTCAGGGCAAGAAACGTGCTATCTACAATGATGCTGAGCTTCATTGCATATGCTATCGTGTCGATAATATGGGTGCTCTATGCGTACTCTCTAGCGTTTAGTGGCACAGGCTACTTCATAGGCAATCTGGCAAAGGCGCTGATAAGTCCGCTAACTGGTGTGACTCCTCACACAGTCGTTGGGACAGTACCTGAGTTCATATACTGTGGCTTTCAGCTCACGTTTGCTGCCATAACAGTTGCGATAGTCTCCTCGGCAGTTGTAGAGCGAGTTAGGCTGAGAGCATGGGTGATATTTGTAGTGCTGTGGACGACCTTCGTGTACTGCGTAATTGCTCACTGGGTCTGGGGACAGGGATGGCCAAGGTATCTCCCCAAGCTGCTTGGTCTACCACCACCAATAGACTTCGCAGGAGGAATGGTCGTCCACATGACTAGCGGATTCAGTGCACTGATGCTAGCTCTAGTCATAGGTAAGAGGCTCTGGTATGGCAGATATCCAATAGTTCCACACAACATAACATATGTGCTGCTAGGCGCAGCACTGCTGTGGGTAGGCTGGTTCGGCTTCAACGCTGGGAGTGCAGTTGCCGCCAACGGACAGGCAGCAAGTGCATGGCTAGTAACAAACACGGCTGCCGCAGCAGGAGCACTAGCATGGTCACTTGCAACATGGCTAAAAGAGGGAAGGGTACCAGCATCAGCATTCGCCAGCGGCGCAGTAGCTGGACTAGTAGCAATAACACCAGCATCAGGATACGTAGACGTACCAGCAGCAATAATAATTGGTGCAGTCGCAGGAGTACTAAGCTACTACATGATGCTGTACAGAATAAAGAAAGGACTAGACGAGAGCCTCGACGCATGGGCCGTACACGGAATGTCTGGACTATGGGGCTCAATAGCAACAGGAATCTTCGCAAATCCAAAGATAGGAGGAGTAGCAGGACTACTATACGGAAACCCAGCACAGCTAGCAAGCCAAATCCTAGTCTCACTAGCAGTACTAGCATATGCATGTGCAGTAACCATGATAATAGCAAAGATAATCGACAAGACAGTAGGATGGAGAGTACCAGAAGAAGTAGAATACGTAGGACTAGACATAGCAGTACACGGAGAAAGAGGATACGACCTAAGAACATAAACCACGCCCTCACTCCCTACCCTCTTTACCTTTAAACAACAACTCAAACAAACACGTACATTGTCCATTCAGACTTTACTCTCAACTTCTAACCTCAGCACATCTCTTGCAGCACCTCTATATTCCATTATTCCAGAATTCCATTAGGTAATCCTGGTTTCTCTAAATACGCTCAGTCTTCACAATATCCTAATCACTCCATCCTGGCAAGCCTAACATAGCACATAAGATAGTGCTAGGGTTTAACCTAGATTTTCCGAGTTTCCTCTAAATAGCAGACACTAAAGATAGTCTACTGGATAAAATGATTACAGTGTATCTCGATATTGAGAGTCTCAGTGCTGAAATCGATAGTAAGAACAAGGTTGTCTGTATCGGCCTTCTGGTCGAACAACCTCTCTCGAGTAAGGATAAGTTAATAATACTTAAGGAATGGGAAGAGAAAGAAGATAAGATCATACACAAATTCTTTAACTGTCTCAACGAGTTAATTCAAGAGCATAAAATAGTGGAGCTTGTAGGTTTTAACATTCTGCGCTTTGACATACCACTACTAGAGCTGAAAGGTTTACAATATGATATCAAGAATCCATTTGAGGTGTTCAGAGAATGTTATACTATTGATATCAGACAAGTTCTTCTACCACTAAACCAGTTTAGATTTAAGGGTCTGAACCTACTGAGCGCATTCAAAATTGTTGAAGATATGTTTGGAGTAGCAATAACCAAGCCAGAGTATAGCAATTATGATATTCCTGAACTATATTACAAAAAAGATTATGATGCAATAATTAGGCATCTAGAGGGCGACCTACGCTCAGTAAGGGACCTCTACAGGACGCTTAGAGAACATCTGAGAACATTGCTGATGTGCCAGGCAGAAGATTAGATTATTTGTTTCACTACGCAGCAAAACCGCACAAATGTACGCTACAATACAAGGATGCTAGTGGACGCTAGATTCGAAACGTAAAGGCTTAATAATGGTTACTTGTCCGAATGCTGTGGAGCAAGAGGAGATTGAACACTCCTCAGAGGACGCATATAGCGAAATCTTACAACATTTAGGAAACCCTGTCCAAGACTTGTGCCTGGACCCTTGTGGGGCGCTAGTTTAGCTCATCTGGCTAGAGCTGACCCAGAGGTCATTTATGGACTATTTTGTGAGGAGATTAACAATAACAGTTGCATTGATAATCTTAACCTCCTCCATGAATGGTGGTTCTCACTGCCCCAAGATCACTGTGTTGTCTGCGGTTCTCCTGCAAATGAGATAGACGAAGACTGGAGATACTATGTCAAAAAATAGTATCGGCCTGGCAATATTAGAGAGGTTAATTCCACTATGCGCGAAGTGTCACTTGGCTAAGCACCTAGGATATGCTCGCGTGCATGGCAGATTACAATGTTACCGTAAATGAGACCACTAAGATACCTGTAACTGTGATCAACGATGTTAATATTGCTGGCGCTGTAATTAAGATAGAGTATGACCCAGCTCTAGTACAGGTACTATCCGTAGAGCCAGGCGATTTTGAGACCCTAGTGTATAACATAAGTCATGATAGACTAGTTATAGCAGTAGTATCCTCCACTGCCTGTGGTAAGCTTAACTGCACAATAGCACACATAGTGTTTAAGGGACTTGCAACAGATGTACAGACTTGAAGATAACCTATGCAGAGATAGCATTAATAGAGGGAGAGACAACTCATCCAGACACAATCAATGGTAAGTTATGCATAACATCAAGACACGCAGTCAGACCAACAACTTCAACCACACGTACAGGAAAAAGTAACACACAACAGGCAAGAACAGCTCAACTTAACTTAACAGCATTACTTACAGCAGCAGTTGTAGTAGTCGTAACTGTCACAGCACTAGGAGTACTAGTCTACCTGAGGACAAGACGAGGCAGAAAATAAAACTAGAGAGATCTCCCCTTCCTCTTCACTAGTAAGGCTTTCTCAACTTCCTTGATTGCACAGTCTAAAAGCCACTTAACGACATGTATAGCCTCTTTAATAGTGGTACTAACTCTTCATTTCTGTCCTCGCTAGACCAGACTCAACTGCCTCTAACGCTCTCCTGACTGCCTCTCTGTGTAATGGTGTTTGCCAAGCATAATACTTGCCTATACCAAGTTCAGGATCACGTTCAGGAGGAGGAAAATCAAACCAAAGATAGTCCTTTCTGTCAAATACATCAACTATTAGGTTAAGCTCAACTAGCTTATCAATAAGTCCTGGAGCCTCTCTAATTCTCCAGAGTAACACATCTGGATTCTCTAGTGACTCTCTCAAGATAGATATCTCATGCTCATCTAGACTTGCTACAAGTCTATACAGCTCTCTTGACCTTACAATGTAGTCTATAACCTTATCAACATCCCACCTTGCTCTATACAGTCTCTCGAGGTATCTTGGGTTTCCTCCTGTCCATCTCCATATTTGTTCAAAGTCAGGTTTTTGATTAGGTATTTTTTCGTATAGTTCTCTAAATCCTTCTTTACTCATGTTCCATATTGTGAATAGATCAGCCCAGTTATGTCTACCAACTCTGCTTTTTGAAATACCTTCACTTGTTGTTACTAACACGATAATCTTCTCATATTGACGTGGAGGCCACTCAATTAAATTTAGAAGGATCTTTGTATAAATCTCGGCCTTATCTAATCCTACCGCTTGAAAGATGTCATCCATAAGAACTGCAAGTCTAGACTTACTAAATTTCTCAAGTACTCGGCTTGCAATTTCTATGGCAACATCAACAATTCTAGAATAGGGATCTGGAAACAGTTTCAGTACTTCCTTGACAATGTCCTTTGTTGAGTGAGTAAACTGTAGAATCTCTTCCTTCTTCTCTGCAAGTGGACTAGTGTAGATAACATAGTAGTCAAATTCCTTCTCAAGTATTGTCTTTGCCTGCTTTAACAGTGAGGTCTTTCCACATCCTTCAGGTCCATAAATCACGTATACAGGAAAAGTCCCCTTTTCACCAAGTTCCTCAATTTGTCTAAGTGCACGATCACGATCAACAAACTCAATCTCAAGACCAGCAAAAGAAACCTTAATTCTCTCCATAACCCATGCTATAAATTCTTAAGATCTCAAATCTCTTGTGCTATCTCTTTGTATCTCTATCAATAGTACGCTATTCACATTAGCTACAGTTCCTGTAATTCATATTGTAGAAGTAACGGTGCTTTAGATCTGCACTCAGTATGAACTTATGCATAGATAACATTAAAGTAAAAGTAGTCAAAGTAGATGTTAAATCCTAGACAAGTAGTCCAATTTTTCTCAATGTTCCTGTTACAGGATCAACTATGTAGCCTAAGGCCTCAAGTGCACGAACACCTATGAGTACGTCAAGTGGTAGCTCATCAATTATCTCTATTATGACATAACCTTCTGAGTCGAAGATTTTCAGTTTACCGTATGAGACTTTAGTCTTTACTACTCTGTTATCGACTGTACGTCTCTCCTGCTCTCCAATTATAGGTAGTTTCAGTATCTCAGCAACTTTTTTACTAACCAGAACATCACCGTTAAATCCTGTATCTACCAGTGCACGGAACTTTACACCATTTATCTCAACATCAACAAAGGTTATACCCATCTTAGCTCCCTAAGTCTTAATTTTTGAACTAAGTCTTTTTGTTATACTCTGTCTCTAGCTATAATTTCTCGAAGTAGTAGACATGCCTAGTTCTCGTACCCTGTCTACGTGAGGTCTCGTACGTCTCTGAGCTTTCCTCTAGTACTTTCTTAGCAAGTTTCTCAAGTTCTTCTCGCAGGTTTAGTGTTATCCATCTGACCTTCCTCTCCTCTACTAGTCTCTTTATTGCTCGCTGCTTCTCTGTTAATGATGTGGTTTTTCCATACTTAACCTCAATGAACAGTATTTCCTGTGGGTTACCACTGCTAAGTCCTTTAAACGCTATATAGTCTACAGGACTTCCAAGGAATCTAAGATCTCTAGGATCTACTCCCAGACTCGTGAATATTATGAGAGGAGCTAACTGCTCACCTACTCTACCTAGTATGACTGCTATGCTTCTCTCAATAGCATCTTTACGAATTTTCTCCTCATACTCAGCTAACCATCTCTGAAACTTAACCTTATACTCTCTCCTAATACTCTCCTCAAGCTGATTACGTATCTCCTCACGAAGCTTATCTACTGAGTGCTGTAATTCCTCATACTTTGTCTTATAATGATACATAAGCGATGCTAAATAGAACACTAAGATTACCAGAAGTATTGACACTAAGGCTAAAATTAGCTCAATACCCACAGAGTTTGCTGACCGGTGTCAACTTTTGAACAGTAAATTACCAGATGAAACTTAACAGCACAGTACCAACATGATTATTCAGCCTAGAAGCAACATCAACATTATTAAGCGCAGTTAGATTAGCTTGTTAGCAAGTTAGCAAGTTTAAGTGACTCCTCTAGATCTAACATTTCTCTTAGTGCTTTGAACTCAAGCTCAAGTCTAGTAACAGGATCCTCTATTATTGGTACTCCACTTAATGCCTCTAAGATTAGCTCTGGTGGCGCACTGTTAAGACACACAAGGTCAATCATCTCCTCCTCAACACATAACGCTTCCGCTATCTCGACCTGAAGAAGTCCTAGATCGTACAATGTGTAATTTTCAGGCATTGAGACAGCTATATCATAATCTCCCTTCAAGACATAACCCTTAACACGACCACCAAATAAATATGCTAACAAGACCTTTCCTCTCAGAACTTCTTTAAGCTTTAAAACAACTTTCTCCAGCTCAGGATCTGCAACTAACCCTGAGGGATCCACAATCCTACTCCTGACGTTACTCAGTATTGTATTTGCTATTTCTATGGCGTCTCTCACGAGCTTTCATGAGGCCTCTAGAACTTTCTCCTTATTGACATGTGCATACATATGAACAAGCATACTCCTAAGACCAGCCATAGCTTTGAGTAACTCAGCTTGTTCACGATTAATGATTCCTAGCTCATGAAGCACGGAACCCACCTCAGAATATCCTCTTGGTTTCCTGCCTCGAAGAGCAGCTATAGTCATAAGTCCAAGATCAAGAAGTGCCTGTATAATTACCTGTACAAGCCTCTCAATGCCCCTGTAGCTTACCTCGCCCCTTAACTCCTCTACAAACTCTCTGATAAGCTCAGCTTGTCTCTCTAATCTCTCAATAATTTTCAACCTTTAGATCACCACTAGGCTAGGTCAGCATAAAGCTTAGAACTTTAGCTCTCCCTTCGCGCTAAGCTATTGTAGTGGTTACAAAGTTATCACACCTAGAGACTTTGTGTTATCATATCTAATCCTCTAGTACAAAGCAAGCTCTGTACTATATTCGTGCTTCTCCAATTCTCCTCTTTTAGTTTCGTAACGCAGCTAGATATACCGATACATAGAGATCTCATTATGGCCTCACGATTAGGCAAAATCGACCAATAGTCCATTTTACTGACTGAATCAGAAATGCAATCAAGATGGAGCTCTGAAAACAGCAGATTCAAAATTGCTTGTGTGTTGAGGGTTTAAGGATCTTCTCGTGTTATCTCTACTTTGAATTGACTTCTTAACACGTCTTCCAGATCGCTTTCATTAACTGTAATGTACGCTGCTGGGGGCTTGCTAGAACATATACCCGATTCTTCTCGTTTACGTTTGCGTTTACGCATCTTATCTATCTTTAGCTTATGGTACAATGCACGGAATTTAGAACTTGCTCCCTTTCTCTTACACACTACTGCAATTATTCTGGGCTTAGAATCTCCATAATACCTTTGCATATAGTCTCCATGCTCCGTTCTTCGTAAATAATCTAATCAACCTTCCAGAAGCATCCTGACAGTTTCTTCTAACTTCTTTAGATCGTCTGGACTTGGCTCTCCTGTTCTCTCTATAATCACAATAGCATTCTTTTGCTAGAATAAGCTCATCTGCACGTTTACCCCGCCAGTCTAGCTCACGTGCTAGCTCATCGAGATTTATTCTGGGCATACTAGAGATTAAGCCAGTATTCTTGCTCTCTCCTCAGAAAGTTCCTCGGCTACTTTAGTGAACTCCTCCTCAGGTATTCCATCAGACGTAACCTCTAGACGTTCAATAGTAGCCTTCTTTCCCTCTGGCTTAACCAGATACACAGCAACCTCATCTGGATCTAAGATCTCAGATTCGTCAATACCTAGCTCTTTCGCCTTGTCATGTGATTTGGATAACATGATTAGGTTTTCAATAGAGTAGAGTAAATAGTCGCTATGTGTCGTCAAGATAACGGTCTTTCCGAGCTCATTAACTACTCTTGCGATTACTCTTGCTAAAATTCGTTGAGCACGTGGGTGTAGATGTGCCTCTGGCTCCTCAATAATTACATAGGGTCTCCTCTCTGATGCTAGTTCCAGTGCGGCTATAAGAGCTTCACGTACGCCAGAGGGGGATAGGCGAAACGGTAGACACTTATCAGTCCACATCTTAACGTAGAGTGATGGATAGATTCCTCCTTCAAATATGACTTCAGGCCAACAGCCAAGCTCTTCAAGTAAAGGTCTAATTAAGTCTAAATCAACGAGATATTTCTGTATGTCCTCGGCTAGTCTGTGGTAGAGGTCAATGAAGTATTTATCTGATCTTGACAAATTCTCTCTCACTAAGTCGGGTAGGTAAGGTCTAAGGAGAGTTCTAGAGATGCCAGCTCGGCTATCTGGGAGCAGTGAGGAGAATAATTCTGTTAAGAAGAAGCGAAAAGAGTTTGCAACATAGAATGCGAGAAGCGTTATCATATGCTCGATTAGCAGATCCTTTGTGCTAAGCACAGTTGCGTCAAGTATAGTCTTGTTGTTATAGAAGACTCTTAGGCGGCCAGGTCTAGGTACATCTACCTTCAGCCTATCAATAAACCCCATGAGTGCTCTACGATAATGTGCTTGAACATTGTCTCTGCTAAGTACTATCTCGAGTGAGGCATATGGACCCTCAATTAAGATACTAGCTTTCTCTGAACCTACACGAATTAGTTCGCGATAATCGCACAAGAATACTTCTTGAAGAGTCTTGCAGATGCCAGAAGCTATTGCCTCCGGAAATGCCTCAATATACAACTTAATAAGCTGCTTAAGATTCTCCTCAGGATTTCTGCCAGATTCAACATCGTCTAATATCTTGTTTGCAAGCTCAACTCCTCCAAGCCTGTTAATGGCATCGCTTAATCTATCAGGGTCAGGTGATGCAATCATCAATGACCATAGCAATTGTGCGAGAAACGACTTGCCTGTACTATTCCTACCTATAAATACTGTTAGTGGTCTAATCTCAACCTCTGCCCATTCAAAAGGACCAAGATTCTCTATGGTTACTTTAATTGTCTTAACTCCTAACTCTATACTCATATATTAGCAACAGCATGTCTAGTAAAAAACTTGTTCCATAGGTTAGGTACAGACTTGGGTTATCACAACCTATACCCTAGTTTGGAGTTCTTTTACTTCAGACCTGGCACAATGTAGAATTACACCTGTACTGGATCGCTTTTATAATGGTCAGCTAAATTTACTAAATAGACCTGTCCCTGACTCTTCTAGACTAGGTCTAACATTCTTCTAATTGCTTCTCTATGTAGTGGTGTTTGCCATGCTACGTGTTTTCCTACTCCTATCTCTAGATCTTTCTCAGGTGGTGGGGTGTCGATCCATAGATATTGCTTTCTTGGTGGTATGTTGAAGACTATCAGGTTCTTTTCAATAAGCTCTTTAGCAAGTTCTTCAACCTCTTCAGGACCGTACCACAGATAGTCAGGGTCGTTAATAGCTTCTTCTAGATGTTTTTTCCATCTCTGTACAAATGTACGAGTTATACCACTACGTTGGATAATGCTGTTAACTATGTAATCTACGTTCCACTTTACCCTGTATAGTCTCTCGAGGTATCTTGGGTTGCCGCCTGTAAGTTTCCATGTACTCTCAAAGTCAGGTTTCTTGCCAGGTAGCTTCTCATATAACTCTCTAAAGCCTTCTCTTGACATATTCCATATTGTGAATAAATCAGCCCAACTATGTCTACCAACTCTAGACTTCGTGATACCCTCACTTGAAGTTACTAAGACAACAATCTTCTCGTACCTACGTGGAGGCCACTCGATTAAGTTAAGCAATATCTTAACGTATCTCTCAGCTTTGTCAAGCCCAACGGCCTGAAAGATATCATCCATGAGAACTGCAAGCTTAACTTCTCCGAGTTTTCTTAATACTCGACTTGCAACATTTATGGCAACATCAACGATCCTAGAGTAGGGTTCAGGAAAGAGGCTAAACACCTCTCTGACGATGTCCTCTATTGATGATGTGAATTGCAGAACCTTCTCAGTCTCTTCTGCAAGTGGATTAACATAGATAACGCGATATCCAAACTCTTCCTCAAGTATTACTTTTGCTTGTTGCAGGAAGGCTGTCTTTCCACATCCTTCAGGTCCATAAATCACATATACAGGATAAGTACCCTCTTCAGCAAACTGTCTGATCTGCCTAATTGCTACCTCCCTATCAACAAACTCAATCTCTTGACCAGCGAAAGTTATGCTTATTCTTTTCACTTTAAGTCCCTCCCTACAACTCTTAGAGGACTTCTTAATAGCTTGTCAACATGCCAGTATTCAAAGCACTCACAGTTATTGAACTGCAACTTGACTATGTAATGAGGTAACACAACACTGAGTATATGCTATGTCAGTCCTAGCTGCTCTAATGTTCTCCTGACTGCCTCTCTATGTAATGGTGTCTGCCATGCATAATATCTGCCAATACCTAACTCTGAATCTCTCTCAGGAGGAGGAAAATCAAACCAAAGATACTCAACTCTATCCCATACACGAGCTATCAGATTAAGCTCAGTCAACTTGTAGATGAGTCTCTTAGCATCTCTTATGTGTTTCATAAGAGTATCTGAATCCTCTAATGAGGATATTAGAATCTCTTTTTCTTCGTTACTTAGATCAGCTATGAACGTGTGTAGATCCTTGTACGCTATTAGGTAGCTAACGACCTTATTAGCATCCCAACCTGACCTGTAAAGTTCCTGTAGTATCCAAGGATTACCACCTGCAAGTCTCCACACATGCTCAAACTCTGGCTTCTGATAAGGTAACAAGTCATAAAGTTCTCTAAATCCTTCCTTACACATGTTCCACATCATGTACATGTGAGCCCAACGATGTCTACCAATTTTCTCTCTAGTGATTCCCTCACTGGAAGTTACTAGAATTGCAATTTTTTCGTATTCTTTTGGTGGGTATTCGATTAAGTTCAGTAATGCTTTAACATAGAGCTCAACCTTATTCAGACCGATAGCTTGAAAAACATCGTCCATCAAAACAGCAATCCTAGGTCTAGTAAATCTCTGAATTACTAGTGAAATTATCCTTAGAATAACATCAGCTATCCTAGCATATGAGTCAGGTATTGCTGATAAAACTTCGTGTACTACATCTTTAATATCTAGACTGTAACTTAGAATTTCCTCTCTTTCTCTAGAAATAGGGCTAACATATATGACACTATAACTAAACTCTTCCTCCAAGATCTGCTTTGCTTGTCTGAGCAGCGCGGTCTTACCACATCCCTCAGGTCCGTAAATGATGTAGACAGGATAAGTACCTCTCTCACCAAGTTCCTCAATTTGTCTAAGTGCACGATCACGATCAACAAACTCAACTATAAGATCACTAAAACGAAGCTTAACTCGACTAGTCCTCATTACTTAAGTGAAAAATTTATTCTCGACTAAAGCCTATTCCAAATGAATGCTGAGTGAGCACACGCTGAACCAATGATGACTTACGAGGCGTCTGAGTTCCCTTAACAAGATCAATACGATAATAACATGAGTAAGTATAACACATTTGCATTACCTAGAAACAGATACCGAGAGAGTTCGGATGAGTTGTCTTAAGAGAACAGATATGCTTAGCCTAGATGAGACCCAAGACCTTCAGTAATAAGGGTACGATTACTGAGATCCAGGTACCGATGACTATTCCAATAGTCCACCTAAACATTATTAAAATCTCACTTCTTAATTGAGCAATTTCACTTCTTAATTGTGTTATCTCTGATCGTATCTCAGTTCTCACTTGATTAATCTCGGCTCTTAGCTGAGTAATCTCTGACTTCACTTCAGACCTTAGCTGATTAATCAGCTGAGTAACTTCACGCCTAAGCTCAGATAGCTCATTTTCAACTCTAGCAAGCCTTTTATCAAGCTGCTCAATTGCTCCTTTGAGATAAGCAACATCCTTCTCGAGGCTCAAGGAGCTCATTTTGAGTAGGGGTATCGCGAACTTAAATAACTACCGTTGCCATAGAGTGCGCTTGGTAAAGATTGCAAATAATCATGTAATCATGAGGATAATTGCACATGTATTTGTTAAGCTATTTGAACTACCAAGATGAAGCATACGGTCTAACCATATGTGTAAGCGCAGAAGTACATGAAAGGTGTGTGAAAAACAGACAAAGACATGCTCTATGTACCTATCTTAGATGAAACCCAGGACTTTTAACAGTAGAGGTATTATCACAGAGATCCAAGTACCAAGCACTATTCCAATAGTCCATCTAAATATTGTAGACATCTCGTTCCTTAACTGTGTAATTTCTGATCGCATCTCGACACTTAACTGAGCAATTTCACCTCTTAACTGTGTAATTTCTGACTTCATTTCAGTTCTTAGCTGAGTAACATCTGATTTTACTTCAGCTCTTAATTGACTAAGCTCAGATCTCAGCTGACTAATCTCTTCCTTCAGTCCTGTCCTTAACCGATTAATCTCCTCCCTAAATTCACGTCTAAGCTCAGATAATTCATTCTCAACCTTAATGAGTCTTCTATCAAGTTGCTCAATAACTCCTTTCAGGAATGCAATCTCTTTCTCCAAGCTCAAAGTACTCACTTGAGACTAATATTGCAGCAAGTCCTTAATAATTGTAGTTACCTTGTCTTAGCTTAGCAAACCAAAAGTTTCAGCTAGGCACTATGTATAGGAATGCCAAGCCTGTACGATAAGTGTCGTGATTTCTGCAAGCTTCTACTGTTTAGTGGAAAATCTGTACTACTTGTTGGTGCACCTGGTACAGGTAAGACTAGACTAGCAATAGAGATTACTAGAGAGATAACAAACGTAGATCCGGTAGTTGAGGTTGGCAGAGCTGACTTAACGTACGACCTGTTCATGTACTATACAGAGGTAAAAGGAGACAGGTACACTAAGAGACTAGGTAAAGGTGGTCTTGCTCTAGTAGGAAGCTGGATTCGTATTGCAGCTAATCTTGGCCCTGTATGGCTGGTCTTCGATGAGATAAATAGATGTAATATTGAGGTTGTCCTAGGAGAGCTATTTACTGCACTAGATCTAGAACATCGTTACAAAGTCAAACCAATACCTGTAGATGTTCTTGAAGAGATTCTGAGAGCAGATAGCCCTGATATTGATGAGATAAGCAGGAAAACAGAGTTGCGACCCAATGAGTGTAAGTCACTGCTAGCTGAACTGACAAAGACATTCAGAGAATATGGAGGATTACCTGTACCAAGATCATTTAGGATAATAGGAACAATGAACATATTTGATAGAGCTCACCTATTCAAAGTTGGAGCAGCTCTTACAAGAAGATTAGCTGTACTATA
>JALWFJ010000108.1 GCA_027036495.1 Thermoproteales archaeon | reverse complement strand
AGGACACGGCCACAGTGAGTATCCTAGCTGGCTGTGCCAGCTGCGCAGCAAGCTCATTAATGTTGCTTGTTCGCTCAACTACCCTGACCTTCTTTCCGAGCTGCTCTCGGAGTGCCTGCTCAAACTCCTGTATCACGTTTCTAGGCACAGACTTTATGCCTCTCAGAACCACTATGATCGAGTCATCTGTGCTGTAAGACTTGACATACTCCACATTTGAGAGATGTTGCTCAAACCTCTGCTTCACGTTCAGTATAGCGTTTATGACATCTACATCAACAGTGTCATACTGTCTTGACTCTAGCAGCTCCTGGCAGCGAGCACAAAATACCCTCGTCTTAACACAAAACGCACAAAACGGTATCTTCATTTAATCACCTAATGTCACCTCAACCCCCAGACCTAGCATTTTAAAATATTTTGTTCCATGAGCCTCATCCCCCCATGTTTGAGTAAGGAGTATATTGGAGTACGGAGCTAGGAACCGACACGACAAATGAGCATTGACCAAGTTGATCTCATAACGAGAATCGAGACATATATAAGAAATGTAGAGCAAGTACTTGAGAAGATAAAGCCACAAGCAACAGACACAAACACTCGAGAAATAGTGGACATAGTAGAGTCCTACGTCAAGGACTCAAGATTCTACCTCTCACGAGGCGACTACATAACTGCTCTCTCAACAATAGCATATGCTGAGGGCCTGTTAGATGCACTAAGACTTCTTGGACACCTAAGCTTCGAGTGGAAGAGCCCAAGTGAGCTACTTGAGCGAGCAAGAACAAAAGTGCTAACCGCAGGGACATTCGAGATACTTCATCCTGGACACATATACTATCTAAAGGAGGCGTGGAAACTTGGAAGAGTAATAACGGTGGTTGCGAGAGACTCGACAGTCAGGAAAATTAAAGGCAGGGAGGTCATAATAGACGAGAGACAAAGACTGGAGGTAGTGAAGAGCATATACTACGTACACAAAGCAAGACTAGGATACGAGGACGACTTCCTGCGCGTGATTGAGGAAGAGAGACCCAACATAATACTGCTAGGACCAGACCAGCCATTTGACGAGAACGAGCTTATAGCCAACCTGAAAAGGAGGGGAATAGAGAATATACAGATAAAAAGGCTAGACAGGCGCATAGAAGGAGAACTATACAGCACAAGCAACATAATAAGAAAGATAATAGAGAAGGTAGGGAGATCTCCAACTCTGTGAATGAGGGAAGAGCAATATCTACTATTTCTAGCACTAACATTACTATCATCTAGATTACTTGTAGACATAGGATTAACAGAGATATTCAACATACTATATCTAGGTACTCTGTGTAGACTACTTTACCCTATAGATCAACATACTGCAACAAAGATAATAGAAGTAACAGCGCTATCAATGGCAACATCATACTCACTTAAATGTAAGATATGTAACACAAAGCTAATTGTTGTCAAATGTGCTCTCTTCACTCTCTGTCTAGCCCAATTTATTAACAGCATAAGGGTATTAACTATCAAAGAGGCATTAGCTCTATACTCTCTCCTAGTGATACCTCTATCAATATTAGATAGGAAAGTAAGAAGAAAAAGTCTAGTTAGTGAGACAACATACAGTGTTATCTCTGGGATCATTGCCACAGCGCTATCAGTAACAAGAAGAACATCATACCTATCCGCACTCTTGCTATCGTTATCTAAACTCCCTTTCAAATAAATCTCCTATGTCTGGCCAACGTTATAGTGAAAACAAAAGACCTAACTTTACTTACTCTGCTAGTCTTACTGTTACATATAGCTGACTTCAAAAAACTAGGCCACGGCTACAATGAGGTTCTCTGTCACTATATTGTTAGACCGTGTATATACATTGTTAAGAAAATCTGTGTAACTAGAAAGAGAGTGGTGCTTCTAGGACTTGTACCTCTACATTTAGCTCCGGTATGTGTCAAGTTTACATTTTATAAAAACATTAGAGATGTCGTCAAGAGCTCTCGCAGGTTAATGTTAGCTTCAAGCCTGAGATCTAGCATATTTTCACAAGTTCTCTCCTTTAGGTACTTTGTATTGCATAACTGTGTTGTTGAGGTTCTTGTGTGTGAGCTAGGAGTAGCTCTGAGATCTATTGCTGATATTAAGCCTGAAGCCCTGAGAGACTTCTATTCTGAGCTTTCTAGATTGAGAAGATATGGTGTTACCTTTGTGGATGTCTGTGCGAGAAATCTAGTGCTTTCTAGAGATCGCTCTAAGGTGAAGATATGTGATTACGAGTGTGTTACGATTAATCTAGCCTAGCTCAGACGTCTTTAGCTCTAGCTCCAGTACTGTATAATGCCCCAATTTTACTATGCATCTTGGTGGTAGATCTATCTCGCTTATCTTAATGAAGTCATTATCGTACTTGAGGTATGTGCCGTTTTTGCTTCCAAGATCTCGCAGTCTCAATCCTCTCTCTGTCTTGATTATGCTTGCATGTCTTCTGGACACCGTGGGGTCAGGTATTATCACGACGTTTGTTGGAGCTCTTCCGAGTGTAACTTCTCTGAGTGATGTTATGTCTATCTCGATCTGTGTTTCGCGTAGGGTCAGGATCGGTATTTCGGCTATTCTTATTCTCAGTATTCTTGTCACGTTTCTCACTCTGCTCTCAGTGCCTCTAGTGGTGTTATTCGTGCAGCTCTGTATGCTGGAATTATCGTTGCTATGATGTTTGCAATTAGTGGAGTTAGTGCAACCATGGCTACTATCTCTGGCGTAAGTAGCACCCTTATTGCGAATGCTGGCCCTAGTGGGAGTAGTGGTGCTCCTGATAGTGGTAGCAGTAAGAGAATTCCTATCGCTATCCCTATCAGGGAGACAACCACTGCCTCTATGAGTATCATCGTGAATACTTGCCTCCTAGTGAATCCTATGGCCTTAAGTATGCCTATCTCTCTCGTTCTCTGAACAACACTTATGGTCATGGTGTCAAACATCCATAGACCTACTATCAGTATACCAACGCTTGCAAGAACGGTCAGAAATGTCTCAAGCGCAAACACAAACTGCTCAAATGTCCTAATCGCAATCTCAGGACTAAAGACCTCGAACTGTGGGAAATACTTCTTTATGAGGTTCTCTACAAAGTTTATCTTGCTAGTTTTTGACACGTACACGATTGCGAGATTGTATGTTCTCTTTCTCTGTACGAGAGTGAAGAAGGTCTTGTAGTCGACAAACACTGCAATGTTGGGGTTTCCGTAAGGTGTTATTTGTGTTGGTTTGAGTATCCCTGACACCGTGAGTTCAAGATATCTTCCTCCAGGAAGCTGTACTATTACTCTCTGTCCCGGATATATGTGCTGTGTGAGTGTTGTAGGCGAGAACGCGACATAGAACCCGACTAGAGCCGTACCTGGAGCAAGCACAGGTTTGCCTTCTAGTATCACTGAGTTTAGACTTGTCGCACCTAGGAGTCTAGGTAGGGTTTTACTTGAGGCTCCCACTATGTAGATCACTCTAGGCTTTCCTCCAACATCTATTATGCCGGTAGTGAACACAACTGGAGCTACCATCTCAACGTAGGGTAGCCTGCTAAGTAGTATTATGTCAACATCAGTGAGGTAGGTTCCTCTCTGGGGAATAACATATATCGTGTTCACGCCAAATGTCGATGCGAACGTCTTCACAAACATGGTATAGAAGCCGTTACCTATACCGAGAGCAGTGCCTAGTGCCAAGACTGAGATGACTATTCCCACTATCGACCCGATGGTTCTGCCCTTGCGTTCCCAGATCGCTCTCCACGAAAGATAGAAGTAGTCTCTTACCTGTCGTAACATGTTGATCTACTGTGGCTCTACACTGCTTGTTCGCATAAATATTTATTTTACCTGACAGACCCTTCATACCTGTATGACATGCAGGATCGGACTAACATTATGCATTCTTGCTACGCTATTTCTTGTAGCGCTTCTCTCGGGAGTGGCTAGTGCTCAGTTCTACTATACAAGTAATCAGTTCTCTCTAGAGAGCGTGAAGGTCATCTACACTAGTCCACTGAGGAGGGGGCCAGCAGTGCTGCAGGTGACTCTGCTTCACAATGATACATCTACCATTCTTGAGGGAGTAACAGTGAAGCTAATAGTTAGCAATGGTAGAGTGCTAACCCCATCATACTACTTCAGCTACGTGTATCCTCTACAGCTACTAACTCTCCGCTTTGTGGTCAACACTTCCGTCAACTCTGAACACAAAGTATTGTTTCACATAACGTGGAATAAGGTTTTTCACGCAGTGCCTGTACCGGGAGCGCGCCTGTACAGAACGGGAGTGGTCATCAGGGATGTGCCAGATGAGCAGACAATACAGACGTATGTATACATTCCAGGCATGCCCCTCATCACGGTTAGATCTAGTCCCTCACTCTTGGTTCCTGGGTTAAGAGACGAGAAAGTGATATTCTATGTCTGCAATAATGGATCAGGCACTGCCTATAGCGTCTTGGCATCTTTTACTTTACAGTCACCCATAAATGTAGCTGTACATGTAGTAAACAGCAGCAACATAGCAGTACCCTACATAGAGCCTGGAAGATGTGTGAGGTTTCCTCTTATGCTCACAGTGTATGCTCTCTCAACAGACGTAGAGTCGAGGGTAACCTTCGTCTTCACGATAACGTACACTGACGAGATGGGTAAGGTGTCAAGGTCAACATCATACGTGGACATACCTATCTTGTCGAGCGGACTTGTGAAGATAATCCCAACGCGCACCTACGTGAGCTCTGGAACAACGGATAGGCTGGATCTACGTGTCTGTAACCTGCTCCCCGTAAAGATAGCCAATGTGACGCTGGACATAATCTCGGCAAGAGGAGTAATAGTGAACAACAGTCAGATCAGCATATCAGAGCTAGATTCTGGAACCTGTAGAGATGTCATGCTCATAGTCAGAGCACCGAGAGGAATAGCGGCAGAGGGCTGTGGGCTGACCTATCTGCTATCTTATGGAATAGGTGGAGGTGTGGAAGTGGTGAGGCAAGGCTCGCTTGTTCTCTCACTACTATCTATGCCTGAGATGAAGATAGTTGACATAATAACTGCACCCAAGACTCCGAAGGTAGGTGAGCTAGTATCTCTCTCCGTCAGGATAATAAACACGGGTGGATCAAGCGCATACAACGTTAACGTCAGTTTATCATGTGTTGGACTTAAGCCGGTATCAGAGAGCTACGAGTTCTTTGGCCGGCTGAATCCTCAAGACGAGACTATTGCCTCGTTCACTCTTAACGCATCAAGACCCGGCATTGACACGTGTAGGCTATCAGTAAGCTACACGGACCCACTAGGAAACCTACATGTTAAGAGTAGAGTTCTGAAGATACTTGTCCTTAAGGAGAACTCTACGCTGTTTGTTGTCCCAAGGGCAGCCATGATTAACCTGAGATCCATTGCTCTACTTGCAGTTGCGTTATCTGTAGGAATTGCAGTAGTAGTCGTGGTGGTAGTCTTAATCTGGCACAGACGTAGAACATGAAGCCGGTTGTCTTGCTAGAGAACGTCTGGAAGATATATAGACTTGGAGAGCACGAGCTTGTTGCTCTGAGAGACGTTAACATGTGCGTCGAGGAGGGAGAGTTTCACTGTATAATTGGTCCCTCTGGGAGTGGGAAGTCAACTCTTCTAAGTATAATTGGTGGAATTGAAAGACCCACACGTGGAAGAGTCATAGTTGCAGATGTTGACCTGACAACACTAAACGAGAGCCAGCTTGCACAGTTTAGACGTGACAACATAGGCTTTGTCTTCCAGCACTTCTATCTCATACCTAGATTGAAGATAATTGAGAACGTCGAGCTCCCACTCATAGCTAAGGGCGTACCTAGCAAGCTGAGAAAAAAGCTTGCCCTTGAAGCCCTAGAGGCTGTAGGTCTAAGAGATAAAGCCTACCTCAAGCCTACCCAGATCAGCGGCGGAGAGATGCAGAGAGTCGCCATTGCGAGAGCAATCGTCACTAGACCTAAGATACTGATAGCAGACGAGCCTACAGGTAATCTCGACGTTGAAAATACTCGACGAGTAATGGAGCTGTTTGAGAAGCTAAATAGAGAGCTCAAGATAACGATAGTCTTGGCTACACACAACATAGAGCTTCTACCATACTGTACGCGTGTGACTCGAGTTAGGGATGGTACGATAGTCAGGGTTTACTGGAAAGAAGAGATACCTAAGCTTGTAGAGGAACTATCGACAATTATTGAGAGGAGGTAGCACAGATTCTAGCTATCTCATCGACAAGCAGTGGATTATATACGTCCTTCTTGACTAGTCTAAGCTCAACCACTGTTGACTTGTTAAATAGATATATCCTCACTGGCTCCAAGATTTCAGCTATCTTGAACACAGCATAGCCAGAGATCTTGCTAGTGTTCAAGGTAAGCACCAAGACTGAGCCATTCAGATGAAGTCTTCCAAGAAGTATAGGTATCATTAGTAGCTTGTAGAGGCTCAGGTTCTCTGATGGAACGTCTCCTAGCGACAGAGCAAGAAGATCGGCATTTTCCTTTGGTCTAACAGTGATGTAAGAGATAGGCTCACTCAGCGTAATTGTCTTGAGAACCTTACATATCTTCACGTAGCTTCCTTCATCAAGTATAAGCACATTCAGTACTGAGCCACTACCTCTAGACTGCACAAGCAATGCACCTCTGCCTGAGGAGTCAATCACTATGTATGTACTGTACCCCAACTTGAGACTCTTGTCGTATACCTCAAGCTTGTACTCTAGCAGGTAGCTCTTGTCAAAGAGAGAGCTCTCAAGCTCCTTGATGAGCTCCTGCTTCGTTAACAAGGTCTTGTTTGGAGCTCTCCTAACAAAGCTGACTAGCACAGCAGCACCTAACACTATAAGCGCCACAGCTAATCCAACAAGTACTATGCGAACTGTGTTACCTAGCTCCACGGGCTCTATCCAAGCTTCATAATAATATTAGAGTATCGTATATTTTACATAGTTTTTTAAGACGTGCAAGAATACATAATGTCAGTGATGAGAAGGTTTCCGGTCTGATCACTGATGACTTCACCCCTTACTGAGACCAGCGTAAATAAAGTTAGCGAACACATCTTTAATCAGAGTGATGAGAGCTGTGCGCCCCGCACAGATGAGGAGACATAGGGTAGGCTGACACGGCCCGCGTATGTTGATGTTAAATCTCGGAGTCCCTCTAGGAATGCTATGGCAGAGAGCATTGTTGACAATATAGCTCGACTCGCGAGAGACCTGGAGAAGATTGGGGTATCACTGAGAGGGGTCGTGTTGAGGGTTAGAGGCTCATGCAGGTGGGGAGAGCTCTACACTCCACCCGTCACGTTGAGTATGGAAGATATTGATGTGGAGAAGATAGGCAAGGCTATTAGCTATATTGTAGGTATAGTGTCTGGCCCTATATTTGAGAACATAAAGCTCATTGAGTGCACATTCGACCTAGCTCTCGGTGAAGGGGCAAAGAGGATCCTTGACAAGATGCTGGAGCTTGACATAGCGAACCTCGGTGATGCCTATGTAACCATTAGGAGAAACACCATAACTGTATCTAAGTCTCCAAAAGATAGAGATGCTTTGAGCCTCATTGCAGCTATTAATAGCTGCATAGAGGCGTTTAGAATTCTTCTTCAGTTAGTGTAACCTCAGAAGCAGTCAGTTGGGTGCATATTCATCATCTCTCGGTCCACCGTTGGCTCATCATCCTACACTCTTAATGGCACCTAGTAGTACTATAAGTTATTGCCTCAGACGCTGGCGGTCTAATCATCGCTCATCGCTCATCAAAGGGTGTGCTCATCATCAAAGGTTGTATTGTCTTTAGGGGTCTATATAACGTATGACTTCGGGATGTCTTCTTCCTCTTCTCCTTCCCTCTCTGCTTTAATTCCGAGAAGTGCTCTTAGAACATAGTCAAGAACCATCTCCACAAGCTTATTCTTGAGATCTTCGGGAACTTTCAAGTTGCTCCACAGAGTGTTGACAAATCCTGCTATCTTCATAGCGTAGTCGTTGCTAAGTACTCTCTCAGGTTCCACTTTGGGTCCTGCAAGTCTTCTCATGAGCTCAATGAGCTTACTTAGCGTCTCAACGTTCTCGCTCACGCTCATTGTGACGCGTTACCTAGGGCGTCTATAAATGAAGTTCTCTATGAGGAGCCTGCTGGAACTGGTCAGAGAGTCGACATAGTCTCTATGACCTCCCTCTTAAACTCCTCAGTAGTCAAGTACCTATCGATACCTAGCTGTCTTGCTAGATCTGCAGTGACCTTGCCGCCTCTAATTACGATCTCTAGAGCTCTCCTTATTCGGTCTGCTGCCTCTCTCCATCCCATGTACTCAAGCATCAAGCATCCAGAGAGCATTGCCGCTGTTGGGTTGGCTATACCTTTCCCAGCAATGTCTGGTGCTGTTCCATGCACTGGCTCGAACAGTGCTGCTGTGTCTCCGATGTTTGCACTTGCTGCTACTGCCACACCTCCCACGAGTGCTGCTGCTGCATCGCTCAGATAGTCGCCGTTAACGTTTGGACATATTATCACGCTGAATTGTCTTGGATTTAGCACTATCTGCTGGAGCATGTTGTCCATGAGTCTATCGTTTATCAGGATCTTGTCCCCTGGGACTCTTCCTCCATGTACTCTCGAGACCTCCTCCTCCGTGACAACGTAGTCTCGGAACTCTCTGATAGCAACCTCGTACACCCAGCTTCTGAATGCGCCTTCCGTGTACTTCATTATGTTTCCCTTGTGTACTACAGTCACGATTCTTCTCTTTGTGCTGATGGCGTACCTTAGTGCTGCTCTTGCAATTCTGTACGTCTTGTATCTGCTCATAGGCTTTATGCCGATGCCAGAGTCGTCTGGTATATCTACTCCTAGCTCTCGCCTCAGGAACTCTCTCAGCTTTCTGGCCTCTTGGCTATCCCAGGGCCATTCAATTCCAACGTAGAGGTCGTCAGTGTTCTCTCTGAATATGACTAGGTCTATTCCTCTAGGATCTTTAAGAGGAGATGGCAGTCCATCAAAGTATCTCACAGGTCTAATGTTAGCGTACAGGTCGAAATGCTGGCGAAGATATACATTTATGCTGCGCCAACCACCGCCAGCAGGAGTGTAGAGAGGACCTTTAAACAGGACACGGATAACCTCAAGGTATCTCAGCGTCTCCTTAGGGAGTCTGGTTCCAAACTTCTTCTCAGCCTCCTCACCTGCATACAGCTTCACCCAGACTATCCTACGAGAGCTACCGTAACACAGCTCTACAGCTCTGTCTATTACCTCTATCGATGGCCTAATTACCTCCTTACCAATGCCATCACCCTCTATGTAGGCAATTATGGGTCTACTTGGCACGTGCCAGACCCCACCCTCTATCTTGATCAGCTCTCCCTCCTCTGGCAACCTCACCTCGTGCATCTTAGATCCACAAGGAGTCTACACGTAGACTTAATGAGTTTACGTTCACGCATAAAAGATCCAGTACATCTCCTTCACAGAGGACTCCAGCAAGGCATCTACCCAAGTTCTGAGATCGGTTGACGGCACCGATGGCACAAAGATCAGTTTACTCAGGGAATAGTAGTCTCCTCCAGAGGTGATAAGGGAGTAGAGCAGTGCTGCCTTGTTCCTGACATCATCTCGTGGACCAACGACTTGGTAGCCAATGATGCCCTGCTTATAGAGACAGAGCACCTTCAGATAGCACTCATCTACCGTCAGTGGCACACTTGTGACGTTTCTCCTTGTCTTAGCTATCTGCCTACTAGTAGGTCCTGCAATGAGGCACCAAGTGTCTTGGATCTGGAGAGCATACCAGTAAGGTGCTCTTCGGATATAATCTAGAGAGAGGTTATGTGCAATTACTATGCCAGCAAGTATACACTGCTTATACACGTATGCTGGATCAGTTACCTCTAGATCAACTCCCTCAAAGCGGTACCGGTACCCATACCCAACATACACACATCTCTCATCCTCGATATGCTTAACCCCGTAAACAACCTTTGTAACATCCATGTTTACATAATCTCTCTCACGCTCCACTAGACAGACAAGGTCGCCATGTCTTGATCTGACGTATCTCAGCACGTCAGAATCAATAAGATCTGTATCTCTCAGAAACAGCATTCTCAACCCTCTCCTCGATGCAATCAGTGTGTCAAGACTTCCAGACACCAGAACAGCATCATTCTGCCCCTCTTCTACTCTGTATGACATAACGTCAACGAGAACATCGTAGTTCTCCTTGTCTATGTCTTGTAGAGGTAGAATCTCTGCTCCAAGAGAGGTTACTAGTCTCTCCCTGTGTACTGGCTCTATGTTGAGAACATCATCTCTGAATGTTCTCCCCTCACGTGTGTAGCCTATAGTGACCTCGGCCTCTGGGTTAATTGCCAGTATGTAGTAGGCAAGAGTTAATACCTGCGGGTCATCGCCAACAATGAGTACCTTCATGATCTTTATCGTTAAGACGCTCACAGGGCTTACAAACCTAGTTCTAGAGGAGCTCAAGCTGAAGGGAATCCAGAACTTTGAGGTCCTTTACAGAGATGACTCCAGTCTGATAATAGAGACAGACCCTGGCTACACTAGAGCACTGAGAAGACTACAGCTTGCCACAGCACTTGAGCAAGTACTTGTGGAAGTTCCCTACACACGCAACATTAAGACCCTGAGAAGACATCTCAGAGAAGCACTTCGAGAGCTGAGAGACCTTGTACGTGAGGAGTCACTAGTGTCTGTAAGCTTCTCCGAGATATCTCAGAGAATTAGGAGAGTAATACTGAGAGAGACTGAGCGTGTGCTGAAGTGTAGGCTAACTAGGGCAATTGGGGACTTGCAGCTCTCTGCGAGATTCTTTAGAAGGAGAATACTGATAGGAGTTAACATAGGCACTGTACAGCCTCTGTATAGAAGATGGTACACTAGGTTCAAGTCGAGAGCATCTCTAAATCCGGTAATTGCTGCAGCTATGTGCCTCGTCGCTGGCAGACATGACTTCGTCATGGATCCATTTGCAGGTAGCTTGACAATACCTCTAGAGTACTACAGGATGTGGAAACCACGCACAATCATATGCGCAGATCATAGCTGCCAGACGCTCAGTAAAGCAATGCTCAACGTCTTATCAATCGGGTACTCGGCCTACAGCAAGATAGAAGTACTCTGTGGCGATTACCTTAAGCTCAGTCTCAGAAGAAGTGTATCCTGTATAGTGACGGATCCACCACGTGGACTTCGTCTAAGAGTACCTAAGACCTTCTACAAGAAGATAGCCACAAAGTTTGCATATGACCTCGATGAACATGGCGTTCTAGTGCTTCCAGTGTTTAGAAGTAGCAGGAAGATGATTGAGCACGCGCTAACAAGCAGCGGCTTCAAGGTTAGCTTTCCTGTTGTGACTGTGCAGGGTGGAGAGAAGGTGTTTATAGTCAGGGCAGTGAGGCAGCACTAGTAGAGCTCAAGTAGCTTTCTAGCCTTAGCAACTATCTCTCTAATCTCGTCCTCTACGAACATGTTGCTGTATCTATCCCTGATCTCCCTCATGACCTCCTCAGTTCTTCTTCCTTGCTTAAGCAGATCTTTTGCGTCCTCTATCGCGAGCTCTCTGTAGTACGCCTTGTCTGTCCAGTGAACCTCCCCTGAAGGAGTTCTGACAAAACCTACACGCATGTCTACACTCCAGGTGTGGCCACACTTCCTGCACTTGAACGTGAGCTGCTCAGAGCTAACCACGACTATGTCATGTGAGCCGCACTTAGGGCAGCTCACCTCAAGGTTAGCCTCTCGCTAGCTTATAATTGCATTGGTGTCGTCTTGTAGAGTTGTGAGTGCTGTCAAGCATGTTGCAGTGGTTGCATACAGAGATAGAGACAGGGAGTACATGCAGACTGTGACTGATCTCTGCAGAAAGGCCGGGGTAGAGGTGGATGTTGGACTACCTGTTGACGTAGTACCAGACATGGTCATAGTGCTAGGTGGAGATGGGTCTGTGCTACAGTATCTTCATGAGGTCAATTTTCGAGGACTAAGAAACTACCTTGACGTCCCTGTCTTCCACGTTGGTACAGGGCTAGTGAACTTCTTTGCTGACATAACTGTTAGCGAGCTAAGTGAGAGCATATTGTACAGACTTGCAAGAGGTGACTACATCATAGACGAGAGGGCAATGCTGGAGGTTGCTCTCGAAGAGCAGAGCGTGCCTGTGCTAAACGAGGTGCTCATAAGGTACGTCAATCCAGGAAAGATAACGACCTTCACCGTGGAGGAGGAACAGGGAGAGATCATACTGTCTGGGAGAATGGATGGAATTGTTGTCTCTACACCTACGGGATCTACAGCATATATACTTGCACTAGGTGGACCAGTCGTGGACTTCAGACTAGACAACGTGAAGGTAATAATACCTGTTGCTCCATTCAGTCCCGCACTAGTCCCAGTAGTCCACCCAATAGACAGGAGCATAATAGTCTACTCAGAAGGATCAGCAAACATAGTGTGTGACGGCATGGTATATGGCACCTCACAGAAAGTAGTCATCAAGAGACATAGCAAGAAGTTTAAGTTTGTCAGAACAAGACCCTACAACTTCTACTCTAAGCTCCGAAGAAGACTTTTCACTCCCTAGAAGAAATAGACCAGCCAATCATGAACATACTGCTCTACGTAATCTCGACTATAATACTCGTGTCACTGAGCGGTGCACTAGCACCTGGACCACTCACAGTTGCGACGATAGTTGTCGGCTCAAATGGTGGAGCTAGAAGTGGGCTACTTGTAGCTACTGGACACATGCTTGTAGAGCTACCTTATGTTGTGCTACTTGCACTGCTCGTAAGCCAAAAGACAGTGATAGACCTCGTGGAGAACTTCTATCTCAAGGTTATTCTCGGATCAATAGCGTTCATATTCATAGTATACTTTGGCTACCTCACGTTCAGGGAGGGGCTCAACATTGTACGATCAGGATCACTGAGCCTAAATACGTCATCTAACACGAGGCTTAGCAGGGTAATATCCAATCCCCTAATAGTTGGCGTAGCACTTACTGGACTTAATCCACACTTCCTAGCATGGTGGGCAACAATTGGTCTATCTCTTCTTCTGCTAGTATCCAGGTACGTAAATGTGCTTAGCTTCATACCAATATTCTATGCGTCGCACGTGTGGATCGACTATGCATGGCTAACACTGCTAGCGTATGTTAGTCGTAGAGGAATGATAAAGCTTGGCAGGAGGTACGGCTATGTCCTTGAGTGTCTGGCAGTAATCTTGGTAGTGCTTGGTACCCTGATCGTGGTGAAGCTATTCTTCTGCTGAGAGGACGTCCTATACAATAACTCTCTTTACGTATCCCTGCTTTGGCTGATATAGCTCTCCCTGCTTTATCAGGAACTGTATTATCTGCTCCGCTGTCTGTCTATCGATGCCTGAGCTCTCAGCCTCCTTGAGTACGTCCTCAATCTTGACTGGTCTTCCTCCACTTGCAGACTCAAGCTTCGTTATTATGTCTATTATGGCTGCTATCTTCTCCTGTCTGCTTCTAGGCTTTCCTGTCATTATTATGTCTATGTCTATTTTCCCTGTCTCAACATCTATCCCCACGCTCTCCAGGAACTTCCTGAAGAGCCTTATTGCGCGCTCAGCATCTTCAACCTCGACAAGTGGGCTAAGCCTCATCCTAGCCTCAGCCTCGGCAAGTCTTATCAGTGCCTCAAGCTGTCTAGCAGTTATGGCTATGGGAGAGTTGGGGTCTGTTGACTTTGCTCTGAGATTTACATAGAACTGTACTACTCTGTCACGTGCCTCCTTGGTCCACTTTGGCTTAACGTACTTTCTCGCGTATGCTATGTACTTCCTGAGTATGTCTGGCTGGATTATCTCTCTAAACTCTGGAGGTAGCTCTCCACTATGCAGCATTGTGACGTGCTCAGCAACCTTCTTGTCGTAGTCCACGGAGGGCTGATCTCGTATTATGAATATTAGGTCAAACCTTGAGAGCAGCGTGACAGGAAGATCTACATTCTCTGCGACGGTTCTGTTAGGAAGGTAGCGTCCAAATGCTGGGTTAGCTGCTGCGAGAACTGCACAACGTGCATTTAGCGTTGCCACTATGCCAGCCTTGGCTATGGACACTGTCTGCTGCTCTAGCGCCTCATGCATGGCTACTCTGTCCTTGGCATCCATCTTGTCTATCTCGTCAATTATGCACACGCCCATGTCTGCAAGCACGAGCGCACCTGCCTCAAGGTAGAACTCTCCTGTTAGCTTGTCCTTGACCACTGCCGCGGTTAGTCCAGCGGCACTTGATCCTTTTCCTGTCGTGTATACTGCTCTGGGAGCTATCTTAGCAACGAACTTGAGTAACTGTGACTTGCCTGTACCTGGATCACCGATTATTAGGACGTGTATGTCTCCTCTAACTCTGACACCGTCTGGGTACTGCTTCGGTACCCCTCCAAATAGGAGACAGGCAACTGCCTCCTTGATGTCCTCTAGGCCATATATTGAGGGAGCTATCGACTTTATTATTCTCTCTCTGATCCTCGAATCACGTGCAAGGTCCTCTATAACCTTCTGATCCTCAGGAGTTATCTCGACCTCTGCAATCTCCTTCTGCTCAGGCTCAATGTAGTTGACCTCGAGATAGCTTGAAACAACTGGTGGCCTGGTTCTCTTAAGCTCATACACGTTGACGTCCAGCACACCAACAACGTACACTCTGTCTCCAGGCTTCACAACGTCAACTAGGTCGTCTGTCAGTATAGCCTCGATACTTCTGGGAAGTTGTCCCGGTGGAAGCTCCTCTGGTCTCTCCTGCACGATGACTTTCTGCCAGTCAATATACTCGCACTTCTCCTGCAGTAGACGTAGTGTACTTCCACATCTTGGACACTTCCTTGGTGGCTGAACAGGTATCGAGTAATACTGGGGTATGTCAACCTCAAATCCACAGTTATCGCAGTGATACACTATCTTTCTCAGAAAGTGCTTAGGTGGGGTCTGTCTCGTAACTATGCCCTCAAGTGCTATGAGCTTGCCAACCATTCCACTGCGTAGCCTCCTTATCGATATTGTCTCGGGGAGCTTCCTGAACCTCGCATAGAACTGTCTTACGCTCTTTGCGTACTCCGGGTCCTTCTCAAGAATTATCTGCTTCAAGGCCTCACTTGCGGCATAGGTCACCTCTCTAGGTCTCTCTATCAGCAGGTCAGCTATCTCTTTGTCGAATACTAGGATGTCTGGAAAATCTACACATATAGACTTCCTTCTCTGTATGATCATGCTGTTTATCTCATCAACATACTTGTCGCTTCCAGTCAGAAACTGCTTAAACTTGTCTATCAGTGCGTCTATGTCTATGGTAAGCCTGGTGGTCTCTGGCGTCTCCACGACCATGACTCTACACTAGGCCGAGGACGTACTCTACCCACTCCTTGACGATCATAGCAACTTGACGCACAAGAACCTCCTCCTCTAGCGTCAGCTTGTCGAGAAACTCGCGCGTCAGTGCAACATCTGGGTTCATGGCTATTGCATTCAGGATCTTCCTGAGTCTGAGCTGGACAAGCTCTCTCAGAGCTGCCTGTATCTGTCTAATCTCTCTCTCTAGACCTCTCACAAGCTTCTCCTGCATGGTCAGCCTAGATCTCAGGTAGAGCTCCTTCGGAACTTGCCTGATGGAGTCGCTTCTCCTCTCTAGCCACTGATGCTCAACTATCTTCTCGTAGCTTACTCTGAAGTCGTCGCTGAGAGAGTATCCTCTCCTGATGAGATCGAGAGCAGCTGCAGGGATCACGCTCTCAATAGAGTCAACACTGCTTAGCTCTACTCTGACCATCCCAGAGTTCAGATACACGTCAACTAGTGCCCTAATCATCATCAGCTTGCCCGCATTAATACTCGCCAGTAAATGGTATAAAAGGGGCTTACGTGCACAATATAAGTGTCGGGGAACTATAGAGAGAGTATATACAGCGAGTCCTCTGATATGCTTAGGAAGATTGAGAAGGTGCTCGAGGTCATAGAGAAGGGGGTAGACAACCTCACGGAGAGAGACGTACAGGTGCTCGAGAGACTTCTTGGACAAGCACTCGCAGAGCTTCCTAACGTTACCAGGACAGGGATAGAGAAGAAGAAGCTATACGACGTCTTGAAGATCCTCATCGAAGACCTAAAACAGTCAGAGACGAAGAGGTAACGTGCATGTAAGACGTGAACACTATGACGAGATCGCAAAATTTCTGGACTCAGTCTCTAGACATGTCGACTCAGGAGTAGCATCATGTATAGAGAAGTCTCTGTCAGGGAAGCCTATAGATGACGCTGAGTGCCTCTTGATACTTAAGGAGAGCAGACCTCTCGAGCTGAGAATGCTAGAGCTTGCGGCAGACTATGCATGTTGGCTTAACTGTGACAACATTGTGACCTTCGTGTCTAACAGGAACATCAACTTCACGAACATCTGCGTCCTGAAGTGCAGATTCTGTGCATTCTCTGTTCCTCCAAGCTCTCCACGAGGCTACGTGCTTCCCATAAGCAGTGTTAGGGAGAAGGTGAGAGAGGCTCTCTCGTTTGGAGTGACAGAGATATGTGTTCAGGGTGGGATTAACCCAAGCCTGGATCTGGACTACTACGTCAAGATGCTGAGAGCAATTAAGGAGGAGGCTCCGCACGTACATGTACATGGTCTGTCTCCACAAGAGATACACTACATATCCATGAAGACAGGGTTAAGCTACAGGGAGGTACTCTCTATACTGCGTGAGGCTGGGCTAGACTCAATTCCTGGAACAGCTGCAGAGATCTTAGACGATGACGTCAGAAGAAACCTATGTCCAGGAAAGATAGGAGTACAGACATGGATAGAAATAATCAAGACCGCACACAGCATGGGCATCAGATCGTCTGCGACGATAATGTATGGCCACGTAGAGAGACCGGAGCACGTAGTTAGACACTTCAGAATCATAAGAGACATACAGAGGGAGACTAGAGGCTTCACAGAGTTTGTGCTTCTGCCCTTCGTACACTATAGGACAAACATGTATAGATATGGAGACTCTAGACCGGGATCCACAGGCATGTACGACATCAAGATTTGTATTGCTGCCCGACTGTACTTCAGCGGCATAATACGAAACATACAGGTATCCTGGGTAAAGCTTGGTAGAAAGCTTGCACAGTATCTCCTGACATGTGGTGCAAACGACCTTGGAGGCACTCTCATAGAGGAGAACATATCACATGCAGCAGGAGCATCAGAGACAACTCTATTAACGAGGAGAGACATTGTGGAGCTTGTGAGAGATACAGGAAAGGTGCCAGCAGAGAGAACAACTCTGTACAAGATAGTAAGAGTTTATGGGAGATAAGACGCTTCTAGTATTCAGTCTAGTACCTGGCAGACACTATGAGGCAATAGCATCATTCTACTACAACAATGATGCATGGGCTACACCTCTTGGGTTTAGAGTCACAGAGAGCGAGAAGGTCATCATAAAGGTGTACTCCAACACTAGAACCTACAGTGCTCTCACAAGAGGAGTTGACGTAGTGCTGAACATAGCGAGGGATCCCTCACTGTACCTCTACACCTCATTCAAGAACATATACAGAGAATGGAGAAGAGTGATACAGTTCGAGAAGGGAGTAAAGGTTGACGCACCAAGGATAGTGAACGCGGAAGCATACATAGAGCTCAAGCCTACGTGCATACAGTACGAGGTCGATCATGTAAAGATAACATACAACATAGTGGGGATCTACCCTGGTAAGCCTAGACTCGAGCCACATAGCAGATGTATAGGACACATAATAGACACGATAATATACCTGACCAAGATCAGAGACGTGAGAGACGTCAAGCTAAGGGAAAAATACAGACTGATGCTTGCACTCAGCCTAGAGCTAGTAAGGAAGACTTGTGATCCAAACTTGTTCAACATAGTCAACGAGATAGAGAACATCTACAGAAGACTTACTGGAGACATGGAGGTACCTGGACCTAGATAGAGAGCAATCCCCTCATACTCATACTCATCAATATGCAGTCTAGAGTACTCGACTTCGATTCCCGTAACATTGAACCTTCTAACTATGTCAAGTGTGTCCGTGAACACCCCCCTATCAGACATCACCATCACCTTGTTCCTGAAGGGACCCTTAGCGAGACGTAGAGACGGTGTCGTGCAGCTCAGGCACGTTCTACATGTACTATCTATCTCTAACATGCATGAAATCTTGCCAAGCTTTCTGGTCTTCTGTACCTGTACAATGGGGACTCCGTCCCTCATAGCTAATATTCTTATGAAGTATGGTACCCCCCTGTAGAAGCCCTCAAGTACCCTCTTGCTCCATATCTTAAGGAAGGTCTCATAGTCAACTCTGACAGTCTCCCTGTGATACATGTACAGTCTGTACAGACAGCCCTTATTTACATCAAAGATGCTTGGTCTGACTCTCTTAAGCTCAGCCAAGTTCTCTAAGACTGCCTCTCCATCATCTACATCTATCACCACTATATCCACATCACTTACCCCCTCCACGAACCCAGCCAACAGTGACCCAGAGACACCAACACTGCGCCTTGACGTGTATGCATAGATAACATCGAGCAGCTCTGCCGCCACGTGCTCTATTGCTGTCCTCGGCCTAAGCCTTATCTCAAGCGCCCTCTCAATGGGGTCAAACACGCTTGCAACATCTTGCTCAGGTACTAGAGGCAGCACCTGACCATAAGTGTACGAGTACGTCAGGTACTTTCTAAGGACAGTGCTCTTGACGTACCGAATCTGCTCACTAAACGACTTCAACACCATGTACCTAGCTCCATCAGGCATAACCTTACTGCCGTACCTATGCGGAACATATCTGGGAAGAATTATGTACTTCCCATCTTCGTCCTGAATACCCTTGACATAGAATAGCTCAGTAAAGCCATATAGCCTAACTATGACTCCCTCATATAGCCTACAACGTCTCACAGAGATCTACAAGAAGAGAAGGAGTTATTTAGCAGACTAAACATAGCTACTCAAACCCCGCTGGTCTCACGGGCCTGGACAGGCCGTTAAAGGCCTGAGTGAAGGGCTCGCGGTCAGGCGGGGACAACTACACTACAACTCGTGCGCCTCTACCTCAGGAAGCTTACCTACATCCTTGATCTCGCCAAATCGCGAAGACAGGTACCTCTTCTCATACTCATCAAGCTTATCTCCTAAGACAATCTTAGCTACAGCCTTAGCAACTGCTGGCCCTATCTCAACACCATACCCATTAAACCCACTCACAACTACGAGGTTCCCAATAACGGCAATCAGTGGTCTTGCATCAGGAGTAGTGTCACAGAAGTCAGCTCTGCCAGTAACGTACTTCACATAGTCGTACCTTCTTCTAAGCCTCTCCGTAACCTCTCTCTTGAAGTAGTCATCTACGCTCTTCTCCTTCTCGTCAGGTTCTAATGGTGGACTATTACCATTACCTGAAATCATGAACTTCCTGCGAGGACTAGCTCTATTTACGAGATTAATCATAACATTATCGGCCGGCCTCACATATACTCTATTGACATAGTCATACAGAATGTAGTCCGATCTATCTGTCTTTAAGACGAAGAGACCTGCCTGACACTTGTAGGGAACTAGAGGAAGCTTAACATTAACATCTCTAAGAAGAGATCTAGTATAGGCTCCACAAGCAACAACAATGTAATCACCTGTGAAGATATTTCCTCTCTCGGTAGTTACAACAACTCCATTATCTCTTAGACGTAGCCTAGCCTCGCCTCTAATAACATTAAGTTCTCTCCAGAGAGATCTAACAATTTTATCTATACGGACAAGATAGTCAGGATATCCCTCAAACACTAACTCATTATCATAAACTTTGAACGACATCTTCTTTAGATCCTTCTCATCTACGAATCTTATCGATATACCATATCTTCTCCACAGCTCCGATAAATAGTTCACTTTATCGAGACTCTTATAACTTATTATTGTGTATGAATGTACTCTACTTATGCACTGATCAACGTTGAGCTCTCTAGAAACTTCCTCATATATTATCCTAGATCTATGTGCCATCTCTATATCTTCCTCAAACTTCTGCATTATTGATTGAATTAAGCTAACGTGAGGAAATTTCTTCCATCTTGATATACATGTAACATCTATGCCATGTTTCTTTAAGAAATATCCTACAAAACTTCCAACAACTCCGCATCCAATGACAATTATCCTCATTCAGAAGCACGATGAGCTTAGTGCACATATTTAAGGAGTTTTCCTCCTCTATCCTAGCACTTGGGTCAACGCTGTCATCAGAGTAAGTATTTTAGGACTAGACGGAGAGCAGCCTTCTAGGTAGAGGTATGGGCGGAAAGAAGAGACCAACCTTATCTCAGCTTGTAAAGAAGATGGAGCGTGAAAAGGAGAAGCAGGAGAAGAGGGCACAAGCCGAGGAGAGGAAGGGTAAGGTTGCTCTTGTTGATGATAAGCTCTTTGAGGAGATAAAGAGAGACGTCCTGAACATGAACTGCGTTACCTCATACACCATTGCGAGCAAGTATGGGATCAAGATTAGCACAGCAACTCACATACTTAGAGCGCTCAGGGATCAGGGAGTTCTCTACCTGTTATCAAAAGGTCACAGAACTGAGATCTATGTCCCCGTTGAGCGAGCTAAAGCCCTAGGACTTCTGAGAACGTAATCTTCTGAGGCTGTACAAGATCTCTTCTAAGAAGGTTAACAACACCTGGCTCAACTATCTCAATAACGTCCATTTTCCTTAGTACTCTCAGTGCACGGCCAACTATCTCGAATAGCTCATCTTCGTTCATGTTAAGCTTCTTTGATAGTGTCTTTGAGAGGTCTAGTCTCAGTCTTAGTTCTCCAACGCTCCAGTTTATGCTTAGATACTGTAGTATACTTCTAATTATTCTCTCTGCAGTGTTCTCGTCAAGACCATACTCCGTGGACAGTATGCATGTCGCGTTTCTAACTATAAGCGATAGAGAGTCTGTAGCTGAGACTTCTTGTTGAAGCTTCGTCTCACTGCTTCTTGAGGAAGGAGTCTCGGTCTTCTGTTGCTCTCTTTTTGTCTTCTTTTCTTCCTCCGTCTTTGTGGTTCTCTCCTTCTCCTCCTTGGGAGTCTCAAGTGTGAGTGTTGTTGCTTGTGCTTGATGTGTGACTGTGTGTGCGTGAGTTGTTGCGCTTTTTGTCTTTGTCTGTTGTCTTCTCTGTCTCTTTGTCTTGTCTTCAATTCCGAGAAGCTCACTTATTAGGATTCCACCTGTCTTGGTTTTCGTCTTGTGAGTCTTTGTGACATGTACTGTCTCTATGACTGCTGGGAGGCTAATCCTGTAAGTATCGCTTTCTAGGCTCCATGAGAGTACTGTCCTTGCGTCTCCGGCTGTCTTTATTCTCTTCTCTCGCTCAAGCTCTCTCACTGCAAGTGCAGTGACTAGTACGCCAATGTTGTTCTCCTCAGCCCACTTTAGGATCTTGTCTACTGCTGCTCGACCACCGGCCTTGACGACTATGGAGTATATGTTCTCCTTTATCGAGTCTAAACTAGACACCTCGTGAAGGACTCTTATGCATGACTTAAATACGCTTTTGGTCTAGGAGAGTAGAGCAATGGAGTCTTCTATATACAGGATCTATGCTGCCTTAGCGAGTAGACGAAGACTTCACATATTGACACGTCTCTACACTCACAGATGTTTACCTGTCCGGACGATAGCGAGCATGTTGAGGTGCAGTGTGCCTGTAGTGCTGTACGAGCTCTCTTTTCTAGAGAGAAGCGGTCTCGTGGTCATGTCATTACCTGAAGTATGCATAACTGAGGAGGGGGCAGAGATTGTGAGGAGAGTGAGATCAGTAGACCAGGACCTCATAAACAAGGAGGATAACTTCTCGCGAATAGTTGACTTAGTCACGCTGAGAAGCTTCTCAGTGCTGCTGAGACTCTTCTACAAGGTAGCCATACCCATAATGTTGGTATCACTATTGCTCTCTCTGCTACTCGTAGTTTCTGGAGGTGAGAGCATAGTTGGAGTGATACCGCTGAGCATGAGGCAGGGTGCTCTCTCGACTTCGCTCTCTCTGCTAGTTACTCTTCTAGTGATGATGCTGATAGTGTACTATGCAACTGGTAAGCTATCCCTGGTAGATGTTGCTCTCTCATACACATCTCTCAATGCACTCAGCCTAGCAAGTGTTCCACTCTATGTGATTCTGTGTAATGCGCTGGGTCTGAATGCCGTGACTCTCCTAGTGGCAGAGGTGGTGAGGCTGATACTTCCAATACTGGCAGCGGCAGTAGTGTCAAACATGTTGTCCTATAGTAGTGGCAAGACGTTTGAGCTGCTGTTCCTACTGATATCTGTGCTCATACTAATTCCCTCACTCACGATATATGGGTTGACTGTTCAGCTTCAATCAGTGCCATGAGAGAGGAGGTAAGCTTAGAGCTCTGTCCAGGAGTTTATCCACCATCGGAGGATTCCTACCTGACATGCATGGGGGTAGCGCTGTTGATATCCTCTCTGCGAAGACTCTCTAGGAGAGATAGAGTAGATGCAGTAGAGATTGGCTCTGGTACAGGGATAGTGACACTACACCTTATCAGAGACTGTACACATAGAGGCACGAAATGTAGGGTGGTTAGCATAGATGTATCCCTCAACGCTTCAAAATGTACATTAACTAACGTGAGATTGAACGGCATGGATGACGTAGTTGACGTGATAGTGTGTGACAACTT
>JALWFJ010000107.1 GCA_027036495.1 Thermoproteales archaeon | reverse complement strand
TCATCGAGTATGCAAATAGTGCAGCAGCGAGAGTTCTAGGATTCTTACCTCTTATTCTGGAGCACTCTATCTTTGAGAGCAGTGTAGCAGATAACCTTAGTACACGAACCTTCTGTGACTCGTCAAGACCACAGCGCGATGCAATATGTGAGACGTATGACAGTACTCTCTCTTTAACGTCATAGGTAAACCTTCCGAAGACTACCCTGAGGACTTCTATAACGTCAGTGACCGATATTCTATGTCCAAGCTCTCTGAATACCTGAACTATGTCTTTTACTGATACTGGCATGTTGAATCTAAGTATTGTGTACAGTATTGCAGCAGCAATGACCTTGTAGTTAGTTATGCTTGTTCCCTTGACGATGCTTGTTTTTCTTAGCCTTCCAAGTATATACTTGTACGCTCTAATCGCAAATCTGAGCTGAGTATCATCTAGCCCGAGCCTCGATCCTATTTGACACAGGTGTCTTATAAATGAGAGCTCTCGGTCGCCGTGTCTGCTGACAATCCTGTTCAGCTTCTCGAGCCTCTTTAACAAGGGGAGCTCCTTGCTAGGATTACCATCGGAGTCCCTGGCCTCACTGAGGTCGAGATCCGTCTTTGAAAGTGGCTCATTCTCGTACATAGACCTGGAAGGCATGTAGAGCACGTCAAGGACCGTCCCGCAGTTTGTGCATACGTACTCTCCGGTCAAGGTGTTAAGTATGACGAGTCCTCCGCAGTGTGGACATCGCATACGTGATAGGCTGAGATCTTTGACTTAAGTTAGGCAAGTATGTGCTGTTACCTTGAGAGAGTGAGTCGAAAGTATTCCTACTTCGACTTATCGACTATCTTCAAGCCAACATACACCTTCTCTCCAAGGCTCACTGGACCAGAGAAGCCTCTAATCTCGAGTATGAGACCCCCTAGAGATATCCTAACCATGTCTTGAGACACGTAGTAAACCTTTCCCCACATATAGACATCCCAGTTCTTCCTGTAGTCTGGATCCTTGACGTTATCCAGGCATAACCTCACTCGAAGTCCCTTATATATCTCTACTCCCACAGCCTTCTCCGGATACTCGAGATACACTTGGTGTCCCTTATTGTTCTTCATTATTAAAGCCTTTATACCGTCATACTCTGGTAAGAGCTCAGCTTGTTCTACAGTGAGTATTTCATCAAACTTCATTGCAAAAGATCAGCAACTTTCAAAGCATATAAACTTGACTTAACTTCACTTTAGTACATGAGCACACTACTCACCGAAGCTTCTAGAAAGTTTGCAATAGAACTATCAAACATGCTCAACAGACGTGTCAGAGTTATCTCGGTTAGTGGCGTGATCTATGAAGGACTTCTCGTCGGATTCGATAATGAGTTAAATGTTGTGCTAGCAGACGTGAAGACAAGTAGAAACGATAAGTTTCCGCGTGTTGTTCTGCTTAAACATGCAGTTGCCGAGGTCGATCTCCTCGAGGAGAGACTAGATCTTCGTGAGCTAGCCAAGATCTTGGAGAAGTACTTCCCAGGTATGGTCAAGTATGTTGAGGAGGCAAACGTGATACTTGTCGGCGACAGAATAAAGGTCACCGAGTCAGGAGTTGAAGGTTCGGGTCCTCTCGCGAGGCGAGTCAAGGAGATTTATGACCAGTTCGCAGCTGGTCGACTCAGGTAATGTTTGAGATTCTACACAAGGATCTTGCAGGAAGAGTAGGAAAACTCTACACCAAGAGTGGGATCCTCGAGACACCTGCAATATTTCCAGTAGTGAACCCAGCAAAACAGACGCTTCCACTGAGCGAGATCAGAGAACTTGGCTTCAAGCAGATAATAACAAATGCCTACCTCGTGAGGAAACACTATGGAGAGACTGTAAGCGAACTCACAATACACTCAGTGTTAAGTTGGGATGGAGTGATCATGACGGACTCAGGAGCGTACCAGCTAATGGAGTACGGTCATGTTGAGGTTGCACCGCTTGAGATAGTTAAGTACCAGGTAGACATCGGGTCTGACATAGGAGTCATACTTGACATTCCCACAAGAGGAGACGTCCCCTATAGTCAGGTCCTGATAGAGGTCGAGGAGACGATCCGAAGAGCTAGACAAGCTCTAGCTGTGAGAGATATCGTTGATCCTGAGAGAAAGATGCTCCTTGTTGGGCCAGTACAGGGAGGGGTGTACCTTGACATAGTGAGATACTGTGCAAGACAGCTTGCAAAGATGGACTTTGACATATATGCTATTGGAAGCGTAACGTCACTTCTCGAGAACTACGAGTTCAGAAGTATTGTAGAGATGATAATAGCGGCAAAGAGAGAGTTACCTCTTGGCAAGCCTGTTCACCTGTTCGGTGCCGGTCATCCACTAATCATACCCATAGCTGTGGCTCTAGGAATAGACCTCTTTGACTCAGCTAGCTACGTACTGTATGCCAGAGACAATAGGGTGATCCTGCCTGACAGGACAGTGAGACTTGAGGAGCTGAGAAGCGATTACATACCCTGTAGCTGTCCGGTATGTAGAAGATACAGTGTTAAGGAGCTACTAGAGATGCCTGAACATGAGCGCGAGCCACTTCTAGCTAAACACAACCTGTACGTCCTTAAACGCGAGATAGACGAAGTTAAGGTCAGGATAAGAGAAGGCACACTCTGGGAGTACCTGCAGGAGAAGGCACACGCTAACCCAAGGGTGCTAGAGGCACTAACAGCATTGGAGCAGTACGTGGATGTGCTAGAGAGGTTAACACCTGTCACGCGGGGAGAAGTCAGAGGGATCTTCATCTATAGCTACGAGACTGATAGACTTAGACCACACTACAGAATCCACATATATAGAGTAGCTAGAAACTATGAGCCTCCTCCAGGAAAGGACATACTCCTGATACTGCCAGAATACGCACATGATAGACCAAGCAACAGGTCGACACACTTCATCGCAGTATGCAACAAGCTGTTACATGAAGGACTTCTTGATAGAGTACATATCTGCTTCTTCAGCCCCGTCTTCGGGATAGTTCCACACGAGATCGCGGATGTGTATCCATTAGCTCAGTACGAGTACGTAAGAAACATACCAACAGTAGCTAATCTGGGAGTCAACGCGGCAAGAGAGTACATCAAGGCACATAATAGGAGATATACCGCAGTGATACTTGTACTTCAGAGAGGTCAGATAGAGGTTCTGAGTAGAATTATACACGAAGTTGCTCCATCACTTAAGATACTTCAACTTGAGATACAGGACCAGGTCTCCATAATTAGGTCACTCAATACTATATGTAGTATGGTGCGCCTTCTCTCCTCCTCTGCTCCTCCTCAATAGCTCTTCTAAGCTCCTGCAGCTCCTTCTCGTATCTCTCTGCAAGCTCTCTCAGCTTATCGACCTCAACACTCACGCCAAAACAGTTAGAGAAGAACTCGAGACCTACCACCGCCGCCGCTGGATCAGACCTCCACTTTGATGCATATGGCAGAATCGCAACTGCAGGAAAGCCTATCCTCTCAAACTCGTTAAGCAGAAGCGCAAGCGGACCAATTACACTAAAGTGAACATCCATCTCCTTTGCACCACATGTGCTGAGACCAAGCTCCTTGAACCTCTGCGTGACAACTATCCTGAGTGCAGCAGTGTCGCTTCCACGAGCCTCGCTGTCAAGACCCCCGAAGAGGACAGCAAAAGAGAAACAGTTCTCGTAGACCCACCCAGCTAGACACCTTATCAGTGAGTACATCACGCGTTCAGAAAAGCCCCAGTTTGCTAGAAACAGAGTTATGCCAACACTATCAGAGTGGTAGAGCTCTCCTGGAGTTATCAACCTTGAGCGGTCGCTGGAGTACCCAGAGTATGCTGGCTCCTGTTTCATCTCTACAAAGCCTACTCTCTCACAGTTTAGCGCTGTTATCAGGTGTCTCACTGCTATGTACCCAACAAGTCCAATACCATGGAAGCCCGTTACGAATATCTTCCTATTTCTTAGAGGTCTTGTTAGCACTACCTTTATGCTCATTTTGGGCTCTCACCATCTAGGCTAGATAATTAATGTTCTGTCATGCATGCTTGGTCTCTGAGTCTAGCTTCTCAAGGTAGTCTTGTAGATCCTTTATCAATCTTGCAAGGAACTCGACCTCTGCAGCAGTATCAGGTTGGACTAAAGGAGTGTCATCTCTCGGACATCTGAAGTCTACATTGTAGGCATCATCCATAGAATATCGCTTAAAGCAACAAGGACAGACATAGTATGCAGTATTTGTGTACTCATTCAGACAGACCTGTAGAACATCAATAACGTTTCTAAGTCTACTCTTCAGCACTCTAACAACAAGATTCCTTGAGACTCTCCATCTATTTTCGTATCTCCCTCTCTCAACATCGACAGCTTCTCTTAGCAACTCTACAAGAGAGTACCTGTAGAGAATCTGCAAGATTTTGCGAACCTCACCTATATCAAGATTAAGCTTTGCAGCTATCTTCTCTTCAGGAAAGGCCTCACCTTTAGTCAATAGGAACAACACTACCTGTGCAGCAGCTCTTCCAAGCTCAGGATTATCCTGCTCGAAGGATATTATCCTGTCAACTATGTTGAGAAGAAGCTTAGAAGGTACGTCAAGCACTACAGTCTTCTCCTCCTTAGTTTCAGGCTTAGGCTGACCAGAAGGTACTCTCTGTGTCTGCTTTGCATCCCTGCTCCTTGAGGACATGCTGAGCCACAATCTCGCCTAAGCTAGTTATGTTACTTATCTTAGCCACGTTGACTCCGGTGCTCCTAATCCACTGAAGAAGAGAGTCTAGATACTTCTCAGGTAGCTGTATTATGGTTGTATCGTCAACGTGTACTACACGTACTAGCTTACATAACCATGCTGGCAAACTGACATCACTGGACTTTATCTCTACGATAACTGGTGCAAGCTTGCTTAACATTGCCTCCTTGAGCTGCTCAAGACCTAGCTTCTTCTCTGCAGATATCTTCACGGGCATGCCTAGTCCATGCTCAGTAACGAGCTCCTCCTTTCTTCTGAGCTCTTTCTCATTATCAACTAGGTCTATCTTGTTGAGCACAGGTAACACTCTAGCTAGAGGTACTGAGAGATCTCTGAGTATCTTAATGCTTGTACGGAGTTTCCTAGTAAACTCGCTGATGCTCTCACTTGCATCCAGCACCAGTACTATCAAGTCGGCTTGTGCTATCTCCTCAATCGTCGCATAGAAGGCCTCTATAAGAAGCGGAGGCAAGTCATCTATGAACCCTATAGTGTCTGTGAGGACTGCCTTGAGACCAAGTAGGTCAACCAGGTGCGAGTAGGTGTTGAGTGTTGCAAAAGGTCTACCATCTCTGTACTTGAGGTCTCTAGTGAGAGCGTTGAAGAGTGTAGTCTTTCCAGCCATTGTGTATCCTGTTAGGACAATCTCAGATACCCCCCTATCCTTTCTCTTGGATATTAGCATCTTCTTTTTCCGTCTGATCTCTCTAAGCTCACCAGAGATCTTAGCTATCCTCTGTCTGAGATACCTGTAGTAAGACTCAATAGCATATTCTCCGGCACCATGGAAGCCTATCTGCTCTCCTATCTTAGCAAGTCTTAGATACTCGCGGACTAGAGGGAGCTTGTGTTTCAATCTGCTAAGCTCTATCTGCAGCTTGGCCTCACGAGTACCTGCTCTCTTATCAAATATCTCAAGTATGAGCTCAACTCTATCCATGACGGTCAGCTTAAGCTCCTTCTCGAGGTTGAAATGCTGTTTCGGTTTCAACTCGTGATACGTTATTAGCGTATCAGCGTTGAGTCTTCTTGCTACCTCACGTAACTCCTTAAGCTTGCCAGATCCGACATAGAACCTGGAGTCCGGCTCTCTATTCTGCACAATAGTCTCTACAGAGACATAGCCCGCAGCTTCAGCTAGGAGCTGAAACTCTCTTAATTTTCTATCACTTACATTCAGGTCAACGTACACAAGAAGAGCTCTTTTATTCACTGAACAGAGTGACTAACCTGACTTTAAAAACCCTAGTTGAGGTCACTCGCCTTCCTCCTCCTCTCGCCTCCTTATCTCAACTATGTCCCCAAGCGTGAGCTCATGTCTGCCAGGCGAGGTAGATAGCGCCAATGGAGGAGCGGACTCTGCATCTGCAGGAACTAGAAGCTTCACTCGCAGAACTCTCTCGATTCTCCTAGCTAGCTCAATATCTGGCATGAGCTGTCCCTCCTCGATTCTCCTTATTATGCTCTCTTTCACTCCAACGAGCCTGGCAAGGTCCTCTCTCCTCAGCCCAAGTCTCTCACGTGCTTGCCTAATTATTTCTGGGTAGTTCTCAACAACTTCGAATCTCTCTGGCTTGACCCTTATCTTGGTATCCTGCCTCTTAGTAACCACTCTGAAAGTTGTGCCTCTGCTTCCTTCCTGCACTCTCACCGACATTACCTGCATCTCCCTAACTCTCTCCTGCCTTATCTCCTGAGGCACCTTGACGGACTTAGGTAGCTGCTTAGATGATGATAGGAACCTTCTCCCACATTCCTCGCACAGAATTAGCGTTGCCCCTTCAACCTTTGCAATGATTGGCTCACCTCGAATGAGGTTACCACAGATGTCACAGTAGTAGACCATAAGAAGGCCCTCTACTAGTGGTACACGTGCTTTCTAGATTTTAAGCATTTAACTAGCTGTACAGAACTGATCCCCTCATGAAGCCCCATAGCATGAAGCTTCACATAGAAGCTGCAAGGGGAAAAATATCGTACATATATGGTAGGGAGGTTGCAAGAATGATCTTTGACAGAGAGGATGAAGTGAGAGTAGCTCTGTCCGGGACAGGCAGAGTTAGACAAGTATACCTTGGCGAGGTCTTGCTCTTTACCTTGAGGATGGAGGATGGCTATCTCTTACCAACGCTTCAAGGTGCAAAGCTGATCAAGCATGCAGTAGTTATACAGGATGATGCTGTGCCCTTCGTCAGGAGGGGTAAGTCTGTCATGGCCAAGTCCGTAATAGAGGTATCTCCAGATGCACTTCCTGGACTTGAGGTTGCTGTTCGATCACGAGACGGAGAGACTATAGCCGTGGGTAGACTATTGCTATCTCTAGACGAGATCAGGAGTGTGAAACGAGGAGTTGCCGTGAAGGTACGGGACTCCGTCGAGAAGGAGTAGCTCAGCTTATCTTGGCTGTAGCTTCCTGTGATGGATACTCCCTCACGTTTCCTATTAGTATGAGCAGCGTTATCAGCTTCTCAAGCTCCTTATCCTTGCTAATGGCCTTCTCTATGAGCTTCTCTACTGCCTGCTTGCCCCAGTACCCCTCTACTACCAGTGCGATGTTCTTGGACTTTATTCCTATCAGGAGAGTTGGTGTTCCTCTAACACCGATCTCTTTACCAAATTTCTTACAGTTCATTACCCTGTCAAGCTCTTCCTGAGAGATATCGACATCCTTGGCTGACTCTAGAAACTCTTTTGCACTCTCTGGGCTTGAGTATATCTTTCTCAGAGTCTCCAAGAATAGGTCAGGATTTCGTGCAAAAATTCTCCTCATTATGACATGAGCCTTCTCCGACCCTTTATGTACTGGGAAGTCGAGATAGTATAACTCGATCTTGCCTTCTCTCGCTAAGCTAGCGATCAAGTCTCCACACTCTCTGTGCATTCTAGCACATGCTGGGCAGTCAACGTCAAAGAATATGCCTAGCACGACATCGGCATCATTACTTCCCCCACAATACCTCATCCCAAGTTCCCGGATCTTTTCCAGAATATTTGCCAGGTTCGTTATCACGTAGAGTTCCATTACTGAGGGCTCTCTAGGCTGTTTGTTCGTTTTAACTCTTTTGGTTCCTCAAGTACGTTATAAGCATTTAGTATATCTAGCTGTATATAAACGAGGAGAAGTATTTTAATCCTAGCATAGGGGCAGTGTGTGTCTGACCATGATGGAGACTGTAAGAAGAGAGACGCTGTATGGACCAGAAGTGCCCAGATGTAGCTCCTGTAATAGACCAATATCGCCGGACGAGAGAGGTACAAGGTTTCTCTGTCCTAACTGTGGAAAGGCAGAGATCTGGAGATGTCGACACTGTAGGCTCTCAGGCGTCCCCTACAGATGTCCGGTATGCGGGTTTGAGGGCCCCTAGCCAGCGTCACGCTTTAAAGCTGCGGCCCAGCGTAGACCTGCCATGTCAGCTGAGGTCTGTCTGATATATAGAGTTACTCCTAGCAGCTTAGACGTAGACTACGAGAAGCTGAAGAGCGAGATCAAGTCGAGACTTGAGCCCAAGTACAAGGTCGACAGAATTGAGGAAGAGGAGATAGGCTTTGGAATTAAGGCTCTAAAAGTCTACATAAGGATGCCGGAGAGCTCTGAGGAGCACTCAAGCGATGAGGTTGAGAACATCCTGAACAGCATTGAGGGAGTTGGGGGAGTTGAGCTTGAGTACTTCACCAGGTTAGGATTCTGACGCAGACTGCATCAGTCTCTCGAGGCCTTAAGTCAGCCTTTCTTTAAACCAAATGTTTTAAATAACATCTGTAGTTGACGTCTAGAACGAAGGGGTCTCTGCGTGTCTTATCCATTAACCATGGATCGCGATGAGTGGATTGAGCTTAGAGTTGTAGAGGCTAAGCAGAGAGATGCTAACAAGGCGATAGTCAGGATAGACCCAGAGGTCATGAGAGAGTACGATATTGAACCTGGAACCGTGGTTGAGATAGTTGGCAGGAGAAGAACAGCAGCAAAGGTCTGGTACGGCTTACCTGAAGATGAGGGAAAGCGTGTCATAAGGATGAATAGCATAATTAGAAGGAACGCTGATGTGAGCGTAAACGAGAAGGTTAAGGTTAGGAAAATTGAGCCTAAGCCTGCGCAGCTTGTCAAGCTAGCACCTGTATCGATGACTCTAGCCGTAGACCAGAACTTCACGCAGTACCTCAAGCAGAGACTACGTGACTATGTCCTCTGTGAGGGCGACCTGATCCAGTTAACCGTGCTTGGTCAGCCACTCACGTTCCAGGTAGTGCAGGTCAAGCCGAGCAACACGATTGTGATAATAACGGAGGACACTAACCTGATAGTGTATGAACGTCCAGTAGAGAACATAAGGATACCTCGTGTTACTTGGGAGGATATTGGTGATCTTGAGGAGGCGAAAGAGAAGATTCGTGAGCTTGTTGAGTTGCCTTTGAAGCATCCTGAGATTTTTAGGCATCTTGGTATTGAGCCTCCTAAGGGTGTTTTGTTGTATGGTCCTCCAGGCTGCGGCAAGACCTTGTTAGCTAAGGCTGTGGCAAACGAGGTCAATGCGTATTTCATAGCTATAAACGGGCCTGAGATAGTGTCGAAATACTATGGTGAGTCTGAGGCTCGTTTGAGGGAGATTTTTGAGGAGGCTAAGAAGAATGCTCCTGCAATCATATTTATTGATGAGATCGACGCAATAGCACCTAAACGCGAAGAGGTGACAGGTGAGGTCGAGAAGAGAATTGTTGCGCAGTTGTTGACACTCATGGATGGTCTACAGGAAAGAGGACAAGTCATCGTGATAGGAGCAACAAACAGACCAGAAGCAGTAGACCCAGCACTAAGAAGACCAGGAAGATTCGACAGAGAAATATACATTGGTCCACCAGATGTGCGTGGAAGGTACGAGATACTTCTTGTACATACTCGAAACATGCCTCTAGCCAAGGACGTTGATCTCAGAAAGCTTGCAGAGATGACACATGGCTACACAGGCGCAGACATAGCCGCACTCTGCAGAGAAGCTGCAATGAAGGCCCTTAGAAGAGCAATAAGAAGCGGCTTGATAGACCTTAACAACCCGGCAACAATAAACGAGGAGACGCTAGCCAAGATCCAAGTCACAATGAACGACTTCCTTGAGGCTATGAAGGAGATAATACCTAGTGCTCTCAGAGAGATACATGTCGAGGTCCCCAAGATCAAGTGGGGCGATATTGGCGGCCTTGAGCAAGTTAAGCAGGAGCTCAGAGAGGCTGTTGAGTGGCCGCTCAAGTATCCTGACAAGTTCAGGAAGTTTGGCATAAGACCTCCTAAGGGTATTTTGTTGTTTGGTCCTCCTGGTTGTGGTAAGACTTTGTTGGCTAAGGCTGTTGCTACTGAGTCTGGTGCGAATTTTATTGCTGTTAGGGGTCCTGAAGTACTAAGCAAGTGGTTCGGAGAGTCTGAAAGAGTTATTCGCGAGATCTTCAAGCGCGCAAGGATGGCTGCTCCCTGTGTCATATTTTTTGACGAGATTGATGCAATAGCACCAGCAAGAGGACTGTCAGTTGAGGCTGAAGGACACGCAATGGAGAGAATAGTTGCTCAGCTTCTTGCTGAGATGGACGGAATAGCGCCACTAGAGAATGTTGTTGTTATTGCTGCAACAAACAGACCAGACATACTAGACCCCGCACTACTAAGACCAGGAAGATTCGACAGAATAATCTATGTGCCACCACCGGACTTCAGAGCAAGACTAGATATATTGAAAATTCACACTAGGAGCGTAGCGCTGGCCAGAGATGTTGACTTGATCGAGCTTGCCAAGATGACTGAGGGATACTCTGGAGCAGACTTAGAGCTTCTCGTTAGAGAAGCGGTAATGCTAGCAATGAGAGAAGACATAAACTGCACAGAGGTCAAGATGAGGCACTTCCTAGAAGCAATGAAGAAGGTTAGACCCTCGATAACGCCAGAAATGTTGAAGTTCTACGAGAGCTGGTATGAGAAGATAAGGCAGATGTGGAGAAAAGAGGCCAGGGTTCAGACACTCTACGTCTAATATCACAGGTCTACCGAGCCTAAGAAATAATACTTGTGAATACCATGAGGAGACCCCTACCTGTCGAGTATCTTGTGATGAGTATATTGCGTGTGAAGAAGGAGATGTGGTTTAACGACCTTGTTCAGGCAGTCAGAGCATATTACAAGGATGTAACAGAGCCGGAGATTCTTAAAGCGCTTATGAAGTTAGAGCTATCTAGGCTCATAATTGTTGAGAGCACAGCAAAAAAGGATAATCCCTACTATATTAGACTTCTCCAGCAGTAAGTAGCTCATCGAGAAACCTTTATAAAAAGGCAGTCTAACAATAGAGCCCGCTATGGTTAAGAAAGTCGCATGTGAGGTCTGTGGAACAGAGTTTGACATACCAGACGATGTGGTTGATGGAGAGCTGGTCTCCTGCCCAACCTGTGGTCAAAAATATCAGGTCGTGGTCTCATCAAGCAACATACAGCTGAAGAAGATTGAGGTAGAGGCGGAGGACTGGGGTGAGTAGTATTGCCACGCTGAACCTGGTATACGACATACTCAGACTGGACGAGAAGCTAATACTGCAAGAGCTAAGAAGACGCTCAGCTGACTTCAGACTGATCAACCTCGATAAGGCAGCCTTCAACATAAGCGACTTGTCGAGAGATAGTTTAGAGGGCGAGTTATTCCTGATAAGGTCAATAAGCCATACAAGGAGTGTCCTCATTGCGAGGATCCTCGAGGAGCTTGGCGCATTGACAATAAATAGTAGCAGTGCAATTGATCTAGGAAACAATAAACTTCTCTCGCTACTGAGACTAGCCCGTGTCGGGTTACCAGTTCCGGAGACTCTATTTGCGTTCAGTAGTGAGGTTGCGCTAAGAGCTGCGGAGAGCGTAGGTCTTGGCAAGGTTCCTCTTGTGATTAAGCCAGTCTCTGGCTCATGGGGAAGACTTGTGAGCCTGGTCTGCAGTGTGGAGGAACTTAACCTTCTGTTAAAGCACAGATCAAAGATGGAGAGTCCACTCATGAAGATATACATGCTTCAGGAATATATCGAGAAGCCTCAGCGTGACATTAGGATAATAGTGGTTGATGGTGAAGCTGTGGCGGGAATATACAGGTACGCCCCCTCAGGTGAGTGGCGTACAAACACAGCTAGAGGAGGTCAAGCAAGACCTCTCGAGATAGATGAGGAGCTTAGTGAGCTCTCAGTTAAGGCTTGTGAGGCCATAGGCGCAAGATATGCCGGAGTAGACCTGATTGAGTCGAAGTCTGGGTATAGAGTACTTGAGGTGAATGTGGTCCCAGAATTCAAGAACGTTGCTCGTGTGACAGGTGTAAACATTGCTGCAAGGATCGTAGAGATGTTGCTCAACGAGAGAAAGAGATGAGTATGAACGTAGACTCTAGTCGCCTTAAAGTACTGATCGACCTCTGCAGAATATATAGTCCAAGCGGAAGAGAACAAGAGGTTGCACGCTACCTTCACGATCTTCTTAGAGAATACTCAAGCGAGGTCTTCCTGGACGACGTTGGTAACGTAATTGCGATAAAGGGAAGAGGACCTACTCTGATGCTTCATGCGCACATGGATACCATACCTGGAAGACTCGAGGTCAAGGTTCTCGATGATAGGATAATTGGGCTAGGTGTAGCCGATGACAAGGCTCCCCTTGCAGCATTTGCTTGTGCCTTCATGGAGGCTGATGATACTCCCTGTAGGATAGTGTATGTTGGGGTGGTAGAGGAGGAAACCACGAGCAGAGGTTCTCTTAGGCTTGTTGAGGAGATCCGTCAGGGACAGATACCACGACCAGACGCCATAATAATAGGTGAGCCTACAGGTATCGACCGCATAGTATATGCTTACAGAGGCTCAACAAAGCTCCTCATCAGGTCTAGAGCAAGAGGTGGACATGCATCGACCCCCATTGCGAGTAGCAACCCTATACTGAAGGTATATGAGCTCTACAAGATGCTGTGTGAAGTCCTAGGTGCAGGTAACAGATTTGACACGATTACGCTCGTGCCAACAGTCATTCACTGTGGTGATGCACCAAACAAGATACCTGAGAGCTGTGAGATGATTATTGATGTCAGGATTCCTCCAGGAAGAACCTGTAATGACGTTCTTCAGGTTGGCAAGATGGAGCTCAGAGATGAGACATCTCGGACATGGGTTGAGACAGGTGAGTGCATTGAGCCCGTAGTGGTCTACATAACCAACAAGGCTGCTAGAGCAGTGACGAGGGCAATAGTGGATACTCTTAAGCGTAGTCCGTTACCTGCAAGAAAGTGGGGGACCTCCGACATGAACATAATGGTTAATGTTACTAGAGACATAATAGCGTACGGTCCTGGACAGCATGAGACTACGCACACAGAGACTGAGTGCGTCTATTTTAGTGAGTTCAACATTGCTATCGACATAATTAAGAGGGCATTTATCCACTTTGCCAAGCTATGTTCATCCTGACTTCACGTAATCCTTAAGCTCTCTGAGTCTTGAGTCACTCTCGTCCACATACGCAATTCTCCTCCTAACTACTGTCAGTACTATGCGCGAGTCGACTTTGACTCCTTCAAAGGGGGTATACTTAGCCTTAGACTTGAACTTGTTTCCTCTAACTCTGTGCTCTTCTCCAATCTTAATCACAGTCAGGTAAGCTGGTGCTCCAGGCTTAATTGTTGGCTCCATGACGTTGCATATCCTTGAAGGCTTCCACGAGTAAAGTCTGACTACGTCCTGTAGAGAGAGAAGTTCTCTTCTCCATAGATTGAGAAGCAATATTGACGTGGTCTCGAGTCCTGGAAAGCCTGGGGGGCACCTATCATAAGGCTGTAGCTTTTCCTCTAGTGTATGAGGTGCGTGGTCACTTGCGATACACTCAATTTCTCCCTTAGCCAGACTGCTGAACATTAAGTTTCTTGAGCTATAGTCTCGTAGTGGAGGATTAACTTTGCATATGCCAGGTCTGTCCCTAAATGAGCTCAGACACTCTTCCTGACAGAGAAATAGGTGATGAGGTGTAACATCGAAGCTGAGTCCAGGTATGAGTCTACGTGCATCACGCAGAATTCTGATAGTCTCTGGAGAGGATACATGCGTAATGTGAATTCTCCTGACTTTAGCCTTGTAACAGCTCTTGAGTAGCTCCTTCACGGCACTAATCTCGGCCTCTTCAGGCCTTATCTTGTTGTGGTTACTGAAGGTTCTCTCTATCGTGGTCTCCTTTTCCCTCACTATGTCTAGATCTTCACAGTGCGCTATGAGGAGTATATCATATTTCTTTACTTTTTCTAGAAATTTTTCAAGCAGTCTCTTCTCAGAAAGTCTCTCGTAGTCCTCTGGGTATATCTTTATGCTATGTACACCAACTCTATGATACTCATCGACTAGGTCTAATTCGAGTCCCTCTGGCACGCCTGCATGAATCCTGTACTCAACTCTCGACTTAGACTCAGCCTGCTCAAGTCTCCTCTCTATTCTCTCAGGCGTGTTCAAGGGAGGACTCGTGTTAGGCATGTCAAATATGAGGACAACGCCGGCGGCGGCAGCAGCCTCGGTACACGTCTCTATGGTCTCCTTATGTGAGAGCTCATCATCTCTACAGTGTACGTGTATATCTACGAATCCGGGAATAACGTAGTATCTTCTCGATAACTCTACTAGTATATCAACGTCTGTTCGAGAGAGAGACCCCTCCCTTATGGACTCGATAGTTCCAGAAGCTAAGTCTATTACTATTCCTCCACTAATGACATGCTCATTACCTACTAGTATCTTGCAGCCTGTTAGACCAATCTTCATCTTACTCGGAGAGTACTCTAGTGCTACACTATTTTTAGTAAGCCTCACCAGATAATTGCTGACTGAAGGTGCGCTGGAACATTGAGTTACTGCAGACGTTCATCACTAAGCTTGACCTAGATCGGAGACTCTTACTCCAGGAGCTTCCCTCTCTCGAGGAGCTCGCTAAGGTTGCTGGAGTACGTAGACGCTCGATCACGGTGATTAATGAGGAGGTTAGCTGCGTGGAGAAGGAGGTTTTCAGCAGAGACGAGATAGGTGAGTTTGCCATACTAACAGATTTGCGAAATGCCAACGAGTTCAGGAGGCTGGTGCATCTCTTCAGACACTACTGTCTTGCTAAGACGTTGGCAGAGCTAGGATACACTACAGTGAGCAAGGATGTCGTAAACAGCATAATGCTTGAGTTTCCCCTATATGACCCTGAATACTGTAAAGACGAGGTAAGGTACGTGTATGAGAGACTGAGGAGAGAGAGTCCTTACATCCTCGGCGTCCTATCTAGGTACCCAATATGTGACAATGAGAATCCTCTTGACGTTCTCTCTCACGTGATACTAGACCTGAACTTAGTCGGCATTAGGGGCATCATAAATGAGTTCTTTCTGAACTTCACGAGCAAACCTGTCACATCTGTCAGGAACATCATTGCTGCTCACCTTCTACTGGTATCTCTGCCAGCTATCTCGCTTGGCTCACTCGTCAAGATAGGAATTCACCTCTTCTCCCTTCTAAGCACGGTCAGAGCCAACATCGTGTACTCAGAACAAGAAAGAGAGCAAGTCTTGAGATGCGACTTAGAGGCCTACAGGGCGATATTTACAAAGACCTTAAGGATCCTGGAGAAGTCAAGTGACGTGTTGCTGCTACCTAGACTTCTGAGGTTACTGCAGTCCTGCGAGAACTATCTATGTAGATCCCGTGGACACAGATCAAGATATTCGTACTGTGTGATTCTGCTGGTACCTCCTAGAGCTAAAGCGGTAGGATTATCTAGGCACGTGAACAATCTGGGGCTGCTCGTGAAGACGATGATGATCGTTTGAGCAACTGAGGCAATGATGAAGTGTGCCGCAGCTGATCGATGAGCCTACATAATGTGCAATGATGTACAAGGTTACCCTGACGTTTCCATACTTCTTAATATGCGTCTATATAACAATATTAAGAGCTAGAGATGACTCGTAGAGTCAAGTGTCCACGATGCGGCTACATCTGGAACACAAGAAGCACCAAGGAGTATGTAACATGTCCTAACTGTCAGAGAAAAATTAAGCCCCTAGATCTTGACAAGAACAGCAGAGACGGAGAGACGCTAGAGAAACTGAAGAGCGAGATAATTGAGTGCATAAAGAGAAACAACGCACTGAGAATAATAGACGAGAATGAGCCCTGCATAAAGCTGTCAAGCGGCACTCTAAGCCCCTACTATATCGACTTGAGGAGAGTACTCTTTAGAGACGTGACCTGCCTCAGAAAGATAGCAGAGGCAGTGATCCTCAAGGTGAAGAGCGAGAACATTCCCGTAGATGTTGTGGCATGTAAGGCACTTGGAGCAGTACCTCTAGCAGTAACACTGTCACTGCTCATGACAAAGCCTCTCATAGTAGTTAGAGAGAAAGAGAAGACTCATGGACTTGGAGGGAAAGTAGTTGGACCAGTAGAGGAGCTTAGAGGAAAGAGAGTACTGGTCGTTGATGATGTTGCAACAACAGGAAGCTCACTTCTCGAGGTCATAGATGTTGTTGAGAGATATGGCGGTACAGTAAGCAAGGTCATAGTGATTGTTGACAGGATGGAGGGAGCAGCAGAGAGGTTGAAGGAGAGAGGATACGTTCTTCAGTCATTACTGACGAGACTAGATCTAGGAATATCTGACGAGCTTCTAAACAGACTAGCAGCTCGATGTGTCGAGAGGACACATTGAACAAGCAGGGGGTCAGTATACCCTATTTTCAGCACTATGTCCTAAGCCTTGCCAGGTCTCATCATCTTGACCAGGTCTACAAGCTTTGCGAAGTCTACACTTATGACTATGTTGCTAAATAGGTCTTCTCTTCTTGACTTAACGTACTCCTTGATAACTCTCAGAAGTTTTTCCTCCGATATCTCCTTTGCCTCAAGATCTCTTACCCTGTAGAATCTGACCAACATCAACTCTTAACGCTGGCGGAGACTCTTTAAGACAAGTGTTTATTTAAGTTGACTTAAAGCGAGATGAAGGGATGAGGTGTCTTCAGCGGAACTGACCAGGAGTGATGAAGGGTCGGAGTGTCTGACCTTTTCTTCTTCTCCTTAGACTAGTAGATAGAGTTAAATTAGATTGTAATATCAGTCTAACATCAAGGTATGAGTCTATCCCTTAAGGGAAGGATATATGAATTTTTGCGCAAAAATAGAGGAAAAGAGTTTACCCTAGACGAGATTGCTAAAGCGGTCAACGAGACCAGGCTAAACGTCGTCAAGGCTCAACTAACGAGACTTGTAAAAGAGGGTAAGGTAATAAAGATAGGCGTTGACAAGTACAAGGCACCATAGTGACTCGTGTACTCATAATTGGGTTAGGAGTAGCTGGACTGGCGACACTTGCTCAGCTTCTAGAATCCAAGACTAGGTCTATTACTGTGGATGCATGTGAGGTAAAAGATGAGCCATGGACATTCATATCATGCGGAGAGCTTGTTCCAGATCCGAGCTTTCTATCCAGGTATGTCCCTAAGCATGTGAAGGAGGTTCTCGAGGTCTCTCACAAGTTCATCACTGAGAACACCAAGATCGTGAACAGATTCAGCAGAATTGTGTTGAGGATACTAGACAGAGAGTATGAGTTTAGGTTTGGTGCTTACCTGATAGATAAGTCACGTCTAATTAGGAACGTCTATGAGAGATTCTCGGCGTACCTAAATAGGAGAATAAAGACACCAGTGATGCATCTTCTGCACAACTGCGAAAAAGGAACTACAAGAGTATGCTTTCATTCACCAAGTGAGCCGACTGGAGAGTATGACTACATAGTTGCTGCTGATGGCTTTGAGTCAAGTGTGTACATGTACGAGCACAGGAAGTTTCTCATCCGCAGGGACTACCTCCATCTAAACTGTGCAGCGTTTAGAGCTAGGATAAGAGATCTTCACAGAGACACCATATACATCATAGTTGATCCCTCCCTAGCTCCGGGAGGGTATGCTTGGATCTTTCCGAGAGGAGATGACGAGGCAAACTGTGGTCTAGGAGTTCATCCACGTTACGGACTAAGTCTACCACTCCAGGTGGAGAATCTACTCAAGAAGTACAACGTAGGTCCAAGAAGGAACGTGGTCGGCAAGGTTCTACCCCTAGATGGGACAGTGAAGCCATACACGTTCTTTCACGGTAAGCTAATGTATGTAGGAGACGCAGGAGGGTTCGTCATACCTACATCAGGAGCAGGCATAAACACAGCAATATACACTGGGCTCAAGGCAGCAGAGGCCGTGCTTGAAGGCTCAAGCTTCAGCAGCAAAGTTAAGCTACTTGCAGACTACATAGACAAGCTTGCAGAGTTCAGGAAGCCTATAGACCCCCTGCTTACTCGCGAGGACGCTCTGAGAAGTGTCATGAGGAGAGTTTCAGGAAGACTTATTGCTCTCCTAGCTTACTACCTCATGCTTGGCTCCTCCAAGCCGTTACATAGATTGATGTTCATGATTGCAGGTAAAGTCGCTAGAGTTAGAGAGGAACCTGAGCCAGAAGCAGACTTGCAGTGATAGTCTAGTATTTAACTTCTCTTCAACCTTGATGCTAGACTTATCGTGATGTTTAGCTCTTTACCTGACGAGGTTAGAAACTGCGTGCTCGAGGTAGCTAAGAATCTTAGAGACATAGCCAGCCATGTCTCAAGTAGCAGTCTCCGAGAGGCAGTCAATGTGTATCTAGAGAATCCAGGTAAGCTCATTAGACCTGCTCTCTGTGTGCTAATTACGTACATTCTTGGAGGTGACTTGAGAAGGAGCATATATGCAGCAACAGCACTAGAGTGCATCCACGTCGCATCCCTAATACAGGACGACATAATTGACAGACATCTAGTAAGGAGAGGCGTACATACTCCCTTCTCACGATTTGGTCCAGAGATCAGCATGCTTGCAAGCAACATTCTCATAGCTAAGGCAATAGAGTACAGTGTGCGGACAGAGATACCTAAGGTTCAGATGGAGCTAGTACGTGCAGCACTGCTTCTCACGGATGGAGCTGCTCTAGAGATAGAACTTGAGAAAAGAGATAGAGCACCAACATTCGCGGAGTACATGAAGGTCGTCCTGAGGAAGACTGCCTCGCTCATAGAAGCTGCAATGAGCATAGGTGCAATAGTTGCAGGACTGGACGAGACGTCTCTAGAGAGGGTCAGAATCCTTGGAAGACTGCTAGGACTGACGTATCAGCTTAGAGACGATCTCGTTGACTACCTCGAGATAGACTCGAAAAATCCTGGGAGAGGAGATAAGCTCAACGTTGTAAAGGTTCTAGAGGGAGAGGGCGTATCTGAGAAGAGGGCAATAGAGCACGTACTTAACCTAGTTAGGAGACTCAGCAGGGTCTTGAGGATATGCATAGAGAGAACCTTTGGCTCACGTGCTGACTTATTAATGCAATTCGTAAGAAACATAGTAAGCAGCCCGTATAACATGCAATTTACGTGACCGGGTGATTTAAACTTGCCCTAAACTATCAGTGATGACCTCAGAGGCTAACGCAACTACGAGCTACGAGACCAAAAACCCTTGCCTAAACGTCGAGGGCATAAGCGTCAAGATTGAGGACCTGTTTAGAGCTCCCGAGAAGGATGGCGCAGTAGTGTCTGTGAGAGTACACAGGTCGGTTAAGGAAGCTCTTGCAAGACTCGCAGCAAAGGAAGGCCTTCATGGAGTGTCAGAGCTTGTACGATACCTCATTGCCGGATTCTTAATGGGCAAGTACAAGCTTGAGAAGCCGAGTCCCAAGGTCATTGCTCCTCCAATATACCTGAACGTCAACGTTCAGATACACAGAGGAGCTGAGAAGGAGAGGTCACCTCAAGATCTCGAGCTCATGAACGTCAAGAGTGAGATAGAGGAGGTTATAAGAGAGGCTAGAGACTTCCTCGACAAGGTTAAGAGAAAGGAAGTCAGGACTTCAGGAAACGACTATGCCAGAAAGCTCAGAGCTAAGGTGTTTAGGGCACTGATAAAGGCGGTGAAGTATGCTCTAGACGAGGAGACACAAGAGCTAAAGACTCTGTTCAGTGAGCTAAACAAGATTATTATAGGTAGCTCAGAGGACTAGCTCTCGTGAGCAATCTGCGAGAGGTAGTAGTTTCACCAACATACTCGCCTTCCTACAGTGTCGTCATAGGGAGAGACTTTCTGTGCGAGATCTCTGGTCTCATAGAGGATAAGGTCAGAACTAACATAGACAAGGTAGTTGTGCTTGTACAGGAGCCTGTGCTTAACGTATCTCCCACACGTAGATTAATGGACTCTCTCTCAGAGCGCTGGAGAACTTACACTATGAAGGTGCCAAGCGGTGAACAAGCAAAGAGCCTAGACGTGGCCTTGAAGATAATAGAGTTTCTACATGACATAGGTGCAACAAGATCAACGCTGGTTGTTGCTGTTGGAGGTGGAGCACTAGGGGATGTTGCTGGGTTCGTAGCTTCAATATATCTGAGAGGTCTCAAGCTAGTGCTAGTACCTACGACACTGCTTGCAATGGTTGACTCAGCTATAGGAGGAAAGAACGCCATAAACATGTTCAACATAAAGAACGTAGTGGGAACAATATACCAGCCCGTGCTTGTCGTAGAAGATATAGTGTATCTAGACACGCTTCCGCCAAGAGAGATCAGCTCAGGACTTGCTGAGATAATAAAGTATGGAGTCACCATAAATCCAGCAATAGTCAGCATTGTGCGAGATCGCCACACCAAGATACTCGAGAGAGATTCAGACACGTTGCTTGACCTTATAGAGCTAGCAGTCAAGTGCAAGGCATGGATAGTGCATCTCGACGAGCGTGAGGAGCGTGATGTGAGACAGATACTGAACTACGGACACACAGTTGGACATGCCATAGAGGCTGCAGCAATGGGAAAGCTAACGCATGGAGAGTGTGTCATGATAGGTATGATAGTAGAGTCTGATCTAGGAGTAGAGCTTGGATATACTAACCCTGAAGTTCATAAGCTCCTTGTCGATATTGCACCTAGGGTTAACCTGCCAAGCAAGGTTCCTCGCGAGATAAGCATAGAGACGATAATAGAGAAGATTAGGCATGACAAGAAGAGGTATGGAGATGAGATAAAGCTCCCAGTAGTTAAGAACTTAGGGGAGTTCGAGATAATAACGGTAAAGTTGACGAGCCTAGAGAGAACTCTGAGAGAGGTGTTACCAAGACATGTTGAGTAGAGTCTCTGGGATGATGATCTCCTGCCCCAGAAGAGTTGAGTAGTGATAGATGCCGGGCCGGCACTGACCACACATTTTAGAGATCTTCAACACTAATACACACCATGACCTCAGCCAGCAAGTCAGAAGAGCTCTCCGAGATCGAGATAAAGATACTCACACTATTGTACAAGTCAGGTGGTCAATACGTTCAGAGAAACCTATGGAAAGCAATAGGCGTTGATGGTAAATCTGGGCTTCCTCACCTGCTCAGACTGGAAAGGAGAGGATACATCACGAGGGAGAGAATTGGTGAGTCTAAGCGAGCACAGTATATAGTCAAGCTTACTCCAGATGGCAGAAAGGTGATAGAAGAGTATCTTCAGAGAATAGGCGCTATACCCAAGCCTGAGGTAGCTACCCTGGAGTACACGTTAAGAGAGCATGAGCTGAGTCCTATAGAGAAGCTGCTATCTACCTTACCATGCCTCTTCTGCCCATACCTCCAGGTATGCTCTAAGATAAAGTACTTTGACCCGGCAAGATGCGAATTTTTATCAAGGTGGATCGTAGTCAATGCAAGGAGCATACAGGCATGACAGGCCTAGTTAGAGTATTCATTGCCGTAGACATAACGAGTGAACAGATAAAGAAGCTCATAGAGGGAATCCAGAAGGAGCTAATTAGGCACGGTGTAGACTGCAAACCTGTAGAGCTCGAAAATCTTCACATAACGCTTAGGTTCATAGGTGAGGTGCCTCAGCCTCTTGTCAACGAGATAACAAGCAAGCTAAGAACAGTTAGATACTCGAGGTTCAAGGTAAAGATAAAGGGTCTAGGAGCATTTCCAAGCCCCCAGAATCCAAGAGTAGTCTGGGCCGGCATAGCTGAGGGACATAGAGAGCTCATAGAGCTTCACGAGATAGTGGAAAAACTCGTTGGGAGGTATGGAGTGAAAGACGATAAGGAGTTCTCTCCTCACCTAACAATCGCAAGAATAAGATCGTCTCGAAACAAGCACGCAGTAGTTCAGTTACTAGAGAGGTACCAAGACTTAGAGTTTGGAGAGCAAGAAGTAACATCGATAAAGCTAAAGAGGAGTGTATTAACTCCTCGCGGACCAATATACACTGACCTTCTTGAGGTACCACTTACATGATTGAGGTTCTTGAGAGAGTTGTTGAGGAGGTCAAGCAGCTAGTCTCTCCTAAACCCGAGGATAGGAAGCTAGTTAAGGAGACAGCAAGTTTCGTAATAGATGTACTACGCGAAGAGCTTCCCAGGTATGGCTATGAGGACTGTGAGGTAACTCTTCAGGGAAGTGCAGCAAAAGACACGTGGCTTCCAGAGAACAAGGAGGTTGACATATTCGTCATACTGCCCAAGAGCAAGCCTCGTGAGATGCTTGACAGCCTAGTCAGCGTGGTCATAGAGATATTTTCTCGAAGAGGAGTTGAGTGGACAGTCAAGTATGCTCAGCACCCATATGTGCAACTTAAGGTTAACAACATTGATGTTGACGTTGTTCCATGTTACCGAATAGAGCCAGGCGAGAAGCCTCTAACAGCTGCCGACAGGACTCCTCTTCACACAAGGTACGTGTTATCTAAGCTTGAGGAAAGACCCAGCCTCAGAGACGATATCAGGGTGTTTAAGAGGTTCCTGAAATGTCTAGGGATATATGGAGCAGAGATAAAAGTTGAAGGCTTCTCTGGATACCTGTCCGAGCTCCTGATAATATACTACAAGTCCTTCATTGATCTTGTACGTGAAGTAGCATCTAAGTGGAAACCATACCATGTAGTGATTGATCCAGAGGGACACTACAAAGACAGAGAGACTCCTAAGAAGCTCTTCGAGACACATCCACTGATCGTGATAGATCCTGTTGACCCAATGAGAAATGCTGCTGCAGCAGTCT